>NZ_ASZT02000067.1:0-27773 GCF_001006065.1 Sphingobacterium sp. IITKGP-BTPF85 | reverse complement strand
AAAATGAATTACGATATTTGTTTTCTGTTTCTATAACGAGTTCGACCTTATTGATCGCTACAGTTGGATCGTTAACTAAATCCAATAAAGTTGGAAAAGTTAATTTAACGACTGCTCCTGTGCTACCTTCCACAAATACATCACCGTTCGTCGTGGTGCTTTTCAATTCTGGATTTGTAACACTTAAAGTGTTGAATGCTGTACCTGAACGGTCAGCTTCTACATTATTAAACTGATAGGCTTTGTTACCCAAATTAAATGAAGTGGATTTACTCACTTTAAATCCTTCGTCGTTTATATAGTTATAATGCACCTGCATACTCACGGTATCTTTAAAACCGATCATTGCCGTGTTATTATTTCCAGCAACAAGTGCTATTCCTTTGAAGTATTCATTGAAATTGTCATTGGATGCAATATTTCCATGACCATCTTTGATATAAGAAAATAGCGTGTTTCCTAAGTTGTCATTTAGTCTGATTGCGATTGAATCTAATTTTTTGACAAAAGGTTTGAATGACAAGGACCCTAAAGCTGTTGGTTCGTAAGTGAATTTTTGATTATTATAAACAGCTGCCCCATTGACATAATACGGTAATTCATTTGTACCGGATCCCGTACTGACTTCTTTTAATGTAATCTGCTGCGTTAATTGGTGAACAGATAATGTTTGTGTTTTCGTTGTATCTCCGTAGAAATATTTGTTCGGCTTTAATACAAACGTAATGGAGTCGTATTTTGCTGCTGTTGGGATTGAACCGGCTATAATGTTATCGATAGCCATGCGCATATAAGACGTCGAAAGAACAGATCCTGTTGTAGTATTCGAAATTTTTCCGGCTAGAATCATTCCTGTTCCAGACGTTGGTACATCATCTAACAGATAAGTAGATGCATTCACCTGAAAGGTATCGATAGGAACTAATCCTATGGATTCATCTCTTGAATTGTCTAAAGAGAGCGAAATATCTTTATTACAAGCTGAAATGCCTATCAGTAATAACGCTGAGAATAAAAATTGAATACTACGTCTCTTAAAATTTCTTATCATGCTTAAAAATTGAATATTGCAAATGTAATCAATGCGCATTGTTAATCAGTGTTATATTTTGTTAAATATGGTTAATTACCAAGGCGAATGCAAATCTAGTAATTTAAATTTGTTTTTAATTATGGCAAATAAGTTTAAATTATTGATAACACTTTCGGTATTAACAGGTATCGGGATGATTAGTATCTTAGGTATATGGCTCTACGGAAGTTACAATAACCGACTTGATCTGTTTCTTTCTTCTGCAGAGCGGAGTATGTTTAATGTTGTTCAAGATGTGTACCAAACCCATAGTAATGATCTAAAAAGTGATCAGGGCGGGACATTGGGAAAATTACGGAAAGCATTAAAAGCAAAGTATACAGATGCTGAAATAGACACGCTATTTAAAGATTTTGGGCCCTATTATAAACAGTCAAAAGCGGGGTCATCTCGAGGAGGAAAGACGATGGATTATCTTATCCGCACGGGAAATCTGGAGGAGAAATGATGGCGCCTTATTTATTTTCACAGATCGGTGTCACTCCAGCGATGATCGAAGAAATAAATGAAAAATTTGCCACCGCTTTAGAAGCTAAGGGAGTCCGTGCAGAATATGATGTTACGACCGATATTTTTCCGAGGGATAGTCTGTTTGCTATCCGTAAGGAGTATAGAGCAAAAAAGTTATCGTGGACAAGACCGATATTGATAGACGCTTCGGACAGTCGCTTTTTAATCGTCAAATTTAGGCAGGTATGGAAAAATCTCTTGTTTGATTTAGGATGGCAGCTGGGCATTGCTATACTTTTAATCAGTATTTTTATCGGTTCCTTTCTCTATCTCTTTAAAACAATCTTTCGACAGAATCGATTAGCTGAGATGCAAAAGGCATTTGTGAATAATATGACGCATGAGCTGAAGACCCCTGTCTCTACTGTCATGACTGCTATCGAAGCGATTCAACTCTACGGGGTAAAAAATGATCAGGTGAAGATGGATCGTTATTTGGCCATTTCCCGACGTGAGCTTGATCACCTTTCGGATATGATTGATCGAGTTCTTCAATTGGATGTTGATGAACGAAAAGGTCTTAAACTTGACAAAAGCGAGATTGATCTGATGCTCGTTTTAAACAATGCGGCAGACACCTTTCGAATCAATGTCAGTAAGGAAGTGAAGATTTCAGTGAACAGTTCCGTTCCTACATTAAGGTTACATGCCGACGAATCACATCTGCGCAATGTTGTTAATAATTTATTAGAAAATGCTGTCAAGTATTCTGGAGATGTGGTTACTATCACTATTGATGTCTGTGACCATTCCGATTATATAGAGTTTAGTGTTTCCGACAAAGGAAAGGGCATCGCTTTGGAGTACCAGAAGGAGATTTTTGGTATGTTTTTTCGGGTTCCTGAAGGCAATCTACATCCAGTCAAAGGCTTTGGAATCGGCTTGGCGTATGTTCGTCAGGTAATACTGCAGCACGGAGGTAAAATTACAGTGAAAAGTAGTCCAGGTAAAGGTAGTACCTTTACTATTAAAATACCTAAATAAGCAGATTTATGATTGATATCTTATATGTTGAAGATGAAGCGAGCCTGGCACTTATTGTTGCTGATAGTCTGGAGATGAACGGTTTTTCGGTAAGACATTGTCATGATGGGCAGGTGGCTCTTCGTTTATTTGAAAAGCAAAAGCCAGATATCTTGCTTATTGATGTGATGATGCCAGTGATGGATGGCTTTACGTTGGCTACACATATAAGAGCCTTAGACAGTCAGGTGCCGATTATTTTCCTTACCGCTCGTGTGCAGACAGAAGATGTTGTTAAAGGCTTTCACTTGGGGGCGAATGATTATGTAAAAAAACCTTTTCGTATTGAAGAGTTGGTCGTTCGTATCGAATCACTGGTTAAGGGCAGTCCTAAAATGCAGCTTAGTCAAAATCTCATGATCGGAGATTATGTCTTAGACAGCTTGAGACAGACACTTAGCTATAAAGGCGACAGTATTAAGTTATCTTACCGGGAAAGTGAATTGTTACGCAGCCTGTATGAAAATAGGAATCAGGTAATTCCTCGTGAAGATATCATGAAAGCCTACTGGAGTTATGATAAATATTTTTCTGGAAGAAGCTTAGATGTATTTATAAGCCGTATCCGAAAATATTTAAATCAGGATCCACGTATCAAAATTACCAATATACGGGGTATAGGTTATATGCTTTCTGTTGAGTAATTGATTTGAAAGCTATGAAGTGCTATGTTTTCTGGACTTTTGTCACCTCTTGATAATATTATTTTCAAGTTACAAATGATGGTCTTTCGAAAAGAAAAGAATAAGTATATTTAAAGGAGTGATATGAAAATTGCGCCCTATTGATGCGTGTCAATTATGAAGAACGAAACAAATAATTTGCTTTTATATTTAGGAAGATTATAATTGGGTATAAACGCAAATTTATCTAAGTTTGTACGCTGTAAAAGGGAATAAAAAAATGAAAGATAGTGTATTGAGTAGAAAAGAGAAAATTGTTCGTGAGGCATTGAATTTGTTCTCAGAACAAGGTTATGCAGATACCTCTACCAAAGCTATTGCTCAAAATGCAGGTGTGTCTGAGGCTTTAATTTTTAAACATTTTGGAAATAAGGACGCTTTGTTGGTGCACCTTATTAAAGCGGGCTATCGGAAAGTGCTGACACATCATAAAGGTATGATGACTTATCGTGATTCGAAGGACTTTTTACGTAAGATGATCAATTTACCGAGTAAGCTGGTCGCTGATGAGCCTATCTTCTGGAAATTACAAGAACGTCTTTCCCATCATCCTTTTTCAAGACAGCAGCATGAACAATTTATGAAACCGGTGCAGGCAATTATTGTGCGGGCTTTTAAGGAACTGGGATATAAAAATCCGGATCTGGAAACGGAATTTTTGTTAATTGTTATTGATACTTTATGGAAAAAGGAAGCTAATGGTGAACTTGATCATGCGATGGAACTAGCCATATTATTGGAAGAGAAATATAACTTGATATAAGTTATATTTTTTGATCGACAATGCAAGTTTATGCATGTTTTATAAAATTGTTGCACAAACTGTTTTTTATTATGTAAAAAATACCCGTTATTCGTATTCTATTTTAAACAAAAAATTATGTTAAAACAACTAGCTATGGGTGTTGCCGCATTGGTATCTTCCATCTCTTTTTCACAAGCTCAAGATAAAAAAGATTTTGTGAACTATATTAATTCTCCCCACGTTTGTTGATTCTGTATTCAATAGCTTGACACCTAAAGAGCGTATTGCACAACTTTTTTGGTACGCGCCCATACGAATCTGGGACAACGCTATATTGATTCTGTAGCGCAGGTTGTTAAGGACGAGCAATTGGGTGGCCTTGTTGTATTTCAGGGCGGACCTGTTCGTCATGTGGATATGTTCAATCGTTATCAGCATCTGTCAAAAGTACCTTTATTGATCACTTTTGATGGGGAATGGGGTTTAGGTATGCGTCTTCCCGATTCAACCTTATCTTATCCTTATCAGATGACCTTGGGCGCTATACAGAATGATCAATTGATTTATCAAATGGGCCAGGAAGTTGCAAAAGATTTTCATCGGATCGGCATGCATTTTAATTTTGCCCCTGTTGTTGATATTAACAATAATCCTAAAAATCCAGTTATCGGATTCCGATCTTTTGGTGACAATAAAGAGAATGTCGCAAAAAAAGCTAAAGCATATATGGATGGTATGATGAACGGTGGTATCATTTCATCACTAAAGCATTTTCCGGGGCATGGTGATACTGATGTTGATTCACATCATGACTTGCCTCAATTGACCTTTACAAAGGATCGTCTAGAGGCTTTGGAAATGTTTCCATTTAAAGAATTAATTCGTGCTGGTGCTCCTGCCATTATGGTCGCACATATGAATATTCCAAGTTTAGACCCTACACCAAATATTCCTTCTTCTATTTCAAAACCTATTGTGACAGGGATATTACGGGAAGAGATGGGTTTCCGCGGATTAACGGTGACCGATGCAATGGACATGAATGGTGTGAAAAAGTTTTTCCCTAATGGTGAAGCTGACGTGATGGCTATTATTGCTGGTCATGATTTACTGGAAGTATCAGAAAATAGTAAGCGCGCTATTGACCTTGTGTTAAAAGCAATCGGAGAGGGACGGATCAATCAAGCAGATTTGGATGCGCGTGTTAGAAAAGTACTGGCGTCAAAGTTGTGGTTGGGTTTAGATCAATATCGAGATGTGAATACCGTAAATCTATATTCGGATCTGAATAGAACCTCTTCAAAACAGCTGATCGACCAATTAGCCGCATCATCGGTCACGGTTTTAAAATCTACGGATAAAATTAAAGCATTTAAAAATTCGGAGAGAACAGCTATTGTCAATATCGGATTAAAATCACCTGGTGCTTTCCAGCAGTTAATGGACGAAGCTCTCGCAAATGAAACGCAATATTTTGTTACGGATGAAACCAGTGAGGCGGATTTAAAAAATATCATCAAGGAGGCAAAGAGAAATAAACAGATTGTACTTGCTATTCATGATACGCGTTCACGTCCAAGACCAGAATTGCCTGCAAATGATGGAGTGAAGAATTTGGTTAAAAAATTGGCTAAGAAATCAATTGTTGCGTTTTTCACCAATCCTTATGCATTGGATGGTTTTAAAGGTGTTCATAAAAGTAAAACCATTATCGTTGCTTATCAGAATGACGATTTTATGCAACGCGCTGCTGCAAAAACAATTTTAGGACAAAATATTGCTACAGGAAAGTTGCCTGTTACCATCAATAAATATTTCAAGTACGCTGCGGGTAAATAAGCTGCAGTAATTTTTATAAACTAAAAGGGGCTTATCATTCATTGATAAGCCCCTTTTATTATGTGTAGGAATGAATTTATTTCTTTTCCTGGATGATCATATCGGTCATCACTTTAGCACTTTCATCCTGTACAAAGTCGAAGTCCATTTTAGGTTGTGGTTTCCCTTCTTCCCATAGAGGTAGGCCTCTTTGTTTCAGTAAAGCATTGACACGATCTCTATTTTTCTTCTGAAAATCATCACGTTCTTTTTTGAACTTATCAAGTTGTAAAGGAATTTTAGTTCCCTCATCGCGTTTTTCGAAGGTTGCAATATCTTCTAGCAAGAACTTGTATTCTGTTGAGTTCTGCATTCTTGCTTCATGATCTTGTTCTAACTTTTTATTTAATGTCGTTAGATCTGCGACCTTGTTATAAGTACTCGATTTGATCTGATCCCAAGGTAATGCAGATGGCTCAGAGCTCTCGCCAAATTTCTCTGCAGAATACTGCGTCGGGAATGTCACATCTGGCTTACACCTTTATGCTGTGTACTGCTACCATTTACACGGTAGAATTTTCCTAAAGTAATATTGATCTGACCATATTCAGGCGCACCATTTGGGGTATCTGGATCTTTTTCGTTTTGCGCTTTTAATAATAATTTACTTGTAGGGCTGATCACGCGTGCCATATCAACAGCAGATTGTACCGTACCTTTACCGTACGACTGGGAACCTAAGATAACACCACGACCATAATCTTGTATTGCACCAGCAAAGATTTCAGACGCTGAAGCAGAGAAGCGGTTGATCATAACACCTAGCGGTCCATCCCAAGATACACCTGCATTTCTGTCCTCTTCCACATCAATGGTATTCCGGACGTCACGTACTTGTACCACTGGACCTTTGTCAATAAATAAACCTGTTAAGTCGATTGCTTCCGGAAGTGACCCACCACCATTGAAACGTAAATCAATCAAAACGGCATCAACTTTTTCCTGTTTTAAGGTATCCAGCAATAAGCGCACATCGCGGGTCGTACTTTTATAGTTTGGATCACGCTTACGGTATGCTTCAAAATCCATGTAAAATTTTGGTATGTTGATGACACCAACACGATAATTCTTGCCATCAGCACCTTTAACAGTTAAGATTTCTTTTTTCGCAGATTCTTCTGCTACTACAATTCGCTCTCTTGTTAATGAGACTATTTTCGGGTGAGATCCAACCGGCTGACCAGCAGGTAGAATTTTTAAACGAACAATTGTTCCTGCAGGACCTTTGATTTTAGCTACTGCTGCATCTAATCTCCAGCCAATGATATCCTCAAATTCGCCATCTTTCCCTTGTGCCACACCAACGATTTTGTCATCAATGGCTAAGCTTTTATCTTTAAATATCGGTCCGCCAGGAATGATTTCACTAATAGTCACCATTTCATTGTCTATTGTCAATCGTGCACCGATACCTTCAAATGTATTAGCCATACCTTCATTGAAAGCCTGTGCAAATGATGGGTTGAAATACGATGTATGTGGATCAACCGCATCAGTTAATGAAGTCATGATTACTTGGAATGCATCATTTGAATTTATTTTCTTTCCCTGAGAAATTAAATTGTTATATCTTTTGCGAAGGATTTCCTTCTGTTTAGTTTCTGTACTATCTGTTTTTTTAACAGTTGTCATTTCCAGATTCAGCAAATCATATTTCACACGGTGTTTCCATTGCGTATCAGCTTCTGCTGTGTTTTTGAACCAGCCTAACTTCTCACGGCTTGGTAAATAGCTTTCATCGATCGTGAAGTCTTGTTTTACATCTACTTGCTTCAACGCATATTGCATGCGTTCTAAGTAGCGTTTAGAGTATACATTGAAAATATGAAAAGGAGCAGATAGGTCACCATTACGGAAATCCTGTGCGATTGAATTTCGGTATTGCTGAAACTCGTCGATATCAGATTGCAACAAGTAGTTTTTTCCCTGATCTAAAGATTTAATTAAGTTATCAAATACGATTTTAGATATGGAATCATTCAGCTGTACTTTTTTATAACTGGTCGATTCTAAAAGTCCAGCAACTTCTTTTGCTATGACTTCGTGTTGCGCGCTAGGCTTTAGACCTCCCTCTACTTCGCTTAAATTAACACGGGGCTTCGAGCCACAGGAGACAATTGAAATAACAAAAAGGGTGAATATTAGCTTTTTAAACATATTTTCTATAATTTTAATAGTCATTTTTATATATTGAGATAGCGCTTTAAATCCAAAGAGCTAAATTTAAATAATTTCAGTTCATAAATTTCAACAAATCAACAAATTTATTTGATATTTTAATTGAAAAATATGTACTATTTTATATTTCTTTTAATAATAACTCATTTTAATGAAGTTAAGTATGTTTTCTGAAAAACCAACCGTCCCTGTAATAATAATGTTATCTAATCAATCATTCCTAAGATAGCATCATTATATCTTGCGAATGATCGATTCAGTCTATACATAAAACTGTTTAGGAAGGCCCATTTATACCATTGAAAACTAACACTAATAAATAACCGAGTACAACGAGCTCATTATATACCATTGAAAACTAACACTAATAAATAACCGAGTACAACGAGCTCATTTATACCATTGAAAACTAACACTAATAAATAACCGAGTACAACGAGCTCATTTATACCATTGAAAACTAACACTAATAAATAATTTTTTCTTATGAAAGCCTTAATAATGACAATCATATGTTTTTGTGCCACAGAAACGAGTTTCGGTCAGCTTAAGCCTGTGCGTTACTCCGACGGAGACCAGGCATTAGCTGGTTTAGTAAATACAGATGCAGGCGAGGGTGCTCCTGGAGTTTTGATTCTCCCTGCTTGGATGGGTATTGACGATGAAGCGACACAGGCGGCAGTACAGCTCAGCAAGGAAGGTTATATTACATTTGTTGCAGACATCTACGGAGAAGGAAATAAACCCACTACTGGTGCTGAAGCGGGGCAACAGGCTGGAAAGTATAAGAACGATCCTGAAGCATATCAGAGAAGGATCCGTTTAGCACTAGAACAACTTGTAAAAGCTGGAGCAAGTCCACGTCGTTTGGCTGTGATCGGCTATTGTTTCGGTGGTACGGGAGCGCTTGAGGCGGCTAGGGCCGGTATGGAAGTGCAAGGTGTTGTTTCCATACATGGCAACCTTGGTAAAGGTAACCGTCCAGATGGCCCCATCAAAACCAAAATACTGGTTCTACATGGCGCTGCAGATCCTCATGTATCTCCGGAAGAGATCGCTAATTTCAGAAAAGAGGTGGAGCATGCAGGAGCAGATTGGCAAATGATCTATTATGCGGCCGCAAAACATGCCTTTACCAATCCTGCCAGTAGTGATTTCGAACCTTTAGCAGCGCAGCGTTCGTGGAAACATCTACTCATATTCTTACAGGAAATATTGAAATAAAAGCTTGAAATCTATTCAGATCATTCAAGCAGGTTACAGCTTCATTTATAAATCTTTAACCTGCTTGAATGTCGCTTTTAAGGTTGTGAAGTTTTGATAAGTTTTATCAGCCTCTTCAAAGTCTTTTAGATGTATGTACACTTCACCAAGTTTATCTAATACAGCGAGCTCAAGGGGTACATTTTTCCTTTCGCGGGCTAGTAGAAGCGTAGATAAAAATTCTTTTTTGGCTATTTTAAAGTTTTTATCTAACAATTTTGATGAAGCCAGCAGATATTCAATTGCCGGTAACTCATTTGTGATCTTTTTATTTTCTGCTAGTTGCTGTGCCTGAAGTAGAAACCATTGTGCCTCCGTGTATTTATTTTGCTCAAAATAAACCTGTGCTAATTGCTCCCAGGCAATTATTTTATCTTCATAAGCTTTCGCTTTATTATAGAGTGGTATCGCTTTTCTGATGATATTTTGTTCAGCTTCATGATAATTTCTCCTGCCACTTTTGGCTAATGCTATTTGCATCCAGGCATTTGCTTGGTCATGATAGTCTTTAGATTGAACTGCCAGATTTAAATTTTCCTGAGCTACAGCACTAGCTTTTTCAAAATTACCGGAATAAAGTAGCACTGCCGCTAAGTTTTGATGTAAGACAATACGATCCAGTTTATTGCTTTCTTTTGCCGCAATCAGGATTGCATTTTCAAAATAGGAAATTGCTTGATCGGGTAAATTATTATTGATTGCAAATAGCCCTGCTTCATTTACTAGCGCGAGGTTTACTTGATCATCGTAATTTTGTCTGATGCGGTTCAAGAGTTCATTCCATGTTGCTAAGTCCGTAGGTTCTGGTTTCATTAAATATTGAAACCGTCCTATATTCGGTAGACTATTAACTTGGGTGAGTAACGTTTTATAGCGAAGTTCTTGAGCAATCTTTTTCGCATAATCTTTTCTCATATTGCTATCAAATATGTCAATCAATTGCTCCGTTCTTGACTTAGGTGGCGGGACAAAATATACCTTTGGACCTATTCCTTTGAAATTACTGTTATACTTTGTTATTGAACCAGTATAATCTTTGGTTAATTCCTGCGCATAAGACACGAAGCATAATGCCACTATATAAGCACTACTGAGAAAGGCTATTTTCCAAAATTTCTTTTTAATCATGTATAATACCTGCTGTTGGTGAGGATATTGCAAATATGACGAAAAAATATGTGAAATATTGTTAAAGTGTTGTTCAGAATAGGTTTCAGTTTCTTTTTAAAGATACTCCAAACGGTCTTTAGCTTGTTTTAGTTATAATAATGAAAAAGTCCTTAAGTAAAACTTAATATGATTTTTTCTCAAATCATATTAAATTGTAACTTTTTGATGGATAACCGCAATTTGTAACGATCAAATTTTAAGCTTTCAATTGTGTTCTTTAATTTCGGATCCGGATCACCCATATGAACTATTAATCTGTATTGATGATTTGCAATCTAGGCGAGCAGTATGGCTTTTGCTCCACCATTTATCTATGTCTAAGATGTCCTCTTTTTTTCTGTATTAAACTAAGGACATGAATTATAAAAAACCACTAAAATGAAAAAACCAGCACTATTTGCGTTATTTTTTGCACTGAGTAGTATCGCAATAGCACAAAAGAAAACCGATCGCCCCAATATTGTATTTATAATGGCAGATGACCTGGGTTATGGTGATTTAGGAGCTTATGGACAGCAGATTATTGAAACGAAACATCTGGATGCTTTAGCAAAGGAGGGGATGCGTTTTGATAATTTTTATGCAGGAACTTCGGTTTGTGCCCCGTCAAGAGCTGCTTTGATGACTGGTCAACATACGGGCCACACGCCAGTGCGTGGCAATAAGGAATTGGAACCAGAAGGGCAGCTACCTTTAGCTGATTCGGTACAGACAATCGCCATGTTGCTACAAAAAGCAGGTTACGCGACTGGTGCATTCGGAAAATGGGGCCTCGGTATGGTGGATACCTATGGATCACCTCGTAGTAAAGGTTTTGATGAATTTTATGGCTACAACTGTCAACGACAATCGCACCGTTATTATCCGACACACCTGTGGCATAATCAAGAGCGTATTGAACTGGAGGGAAACGGTTTATTGGCAAAAGGGCAGTATGCTCCAGAATTGATCCAAGAAAAAGCATTAGAATTTATTGATCACAATAAGGATAGACCTTTCTTCTTATATGTGCCTACGGTATTGCCTCATGCCGAGTTATCTGGTCCTGATGATCAGTTTTATGAACAATATGCCAACAAGTTTGAAGAAAAAGCACATAAAGGAAATGACTACGGACCAAAAGCTACGATTCCAGGATACGCCTCTGTTGCTAAACCAAGGCTACGTACGCCAGTATGGTGAGTCGTATGGATGCACAGGTTGGACAGATTGTTGCTAAGCTGAAGGCCTTAAATTTGTTAGATAATACGATTATTGTTTTTACAAGTGATAATGGAGCACATCGTGAAGGTGGTGCAGATCCAGACTTTTTTAACAGTTCTGCGGGCTTAAGGGGTTATAAACGTGATTTATATGAGGGAGGTGTAAAAACTCCTTTTATTGTTTATTGGCAAGGAAAAGTGGCTCCTGGGACCACCTCAAATTATTTAGGAGCATTCTGGGATGTCCTGCCGACTTTAGCTGAAGTGGCAAAAGCAGGTAAACCGCAATATACAGATGGTCTTTCTTTTGTTCCGACATTACTTGGGAAACCTAAAAAGCAAAAGCAGCATGATTACCTCTATTGGGAGTTTCATGAAGATGGCGGCCGTCAAGCAGTGCGTCAAGGTGACTGGAAATTGATTTTGCAGCAAGTGAGAAGTGGAAATCCTGTTGCTGAACTGTATAATTTAAAACAAGATCCTAAAGAGCAAAATAATTTGGCGACGAGTAACGTGAAAAAGTAGAAGAATTACGTAAGATCATCGCAAAAGCACATGTAGAAACGAGTGATTTTCCTTTAGTTAGATAGGGTGTTAGATGGTTAGATAAGGAGGTTAGAAAGTTAGAATGTCTAACTTTCTAACTTTCTAACTTTTTTTATATTACTTAATCATCACATGTGGCTGTTGATGATAGGTTTCGCTTTTATAGAAACGGATCAGAAAATCAATCGTTTCACTGTTTAGTGGATAGAAAAACTGCTCATTGATTTCCTTTTCGTATAATTCGTAATAATGTTGTACAAGCCCAACGGAGTAAAATTTCTGAACCAGGAGCTGCAATAGATGCTGCGCATAACTGATCGGTTCGTTTTCATTTTCGACAAAATATGGATTATTTTGAAGCGGGAAAAGCGTTTCGATTCCACCGAAAAATTCCAGACCTATTTTCGAATTATAGAATGCTGTAACAGGAATAGCTCTTTCCTCATTCGGATTTGCAACCTCTTCGATTGGCGGTAATCCCACCTGCTCGCGGTACGTATTGGTCAGATCGCGGATATAGCTGCTGATTTCAGATTCTTCCATAAATGCCAGCTGACCCTGATGTTTTTTAACAAACAGTTCCTTGAGGTCTGCGACTTGTTGTGATGCCTTTTCGATAAGTGTTGTTTTTCCGTGCAATGCTTCGACCACGTATGCTTGATCCATTTCTTGGTCTGAATTTAAGTCAATCTGATCCCTTTCGACAGCAGACATCATACCCGATAGGTTCCAGGTCCCTTCCCATGGCACGATCTCCATATAGAAGAGTTGATCAGCAGTAGGTTCCTGAAAGTTCTGAATCGAATTTTGATTGACCAAGAAAATTTCTCCAGTTGTCAGGTGTTTCAATTCTAAACGGCCCTCTTCCACTTTTTTAAATTCAAAAAAGCTATCAATTCTGTTGCCGATGGTTTTTAGATTCTCATGTTGCGGATGGTTAGTATCTACAGTCGAAGCAACAAATTCACAGGATCTGAGTGCTAATAGGTGTAGGCGGAAAAAAGTGAAATGATTGTCACGAACACGGAAAGTCATTTGATTTAAGTAGGCCGGATCGTGCTGATAGCGTCCTAAGTCAGCGATATCCATATGCTGCATCAAACTGTTATAGTAATAGCCACCGGTGATATAATTGGTCGCAATTACCTTCTCAGCATAGTTGCGTACTTCAAGATAACTGGCATCTGTCGCTAGTGTATACTCTTTTTGTAACAGCGTATTTTCAGGTGCAGTCTCATAATATTCTTCCAAAACAGCATAAGCTAGGTCGGTCACCAAAGCCAGTAAACGGCCTTCTTTATCCAAGAAAAGGTGTGGGTTACGTTCGCTGAAAAATAGCCATGCAAGGACTAATACATCTTGTGGATTGATATCTTCCGGGTAATAGTCTGTCAATGCCGCATCTTCGAAAAAAGGGAGCATCTTTCCATAAAGTGCCTGGTGCTCTTTTCGGAAAGCATCGAAAAGTTTTGTTCCAGAAACCACATCCTCCAGATAGCAGGTCAAATAAACACTGAGTGTTTTAATCATTTCAGGTCTGATCAGGGCATCGGTTTCTTCTTCATCAAACCAAAGTGTATTTAAGGCATCCTGTATATCATTGGCTACTTCTAAATAAAAACGATCGGCATCCGATCTTCCTTGATAAGGGTGCTGTCCTAGCCAATCCTGTATATAAATGCGGTTTTTTTCATTAAAATTAATCATTAAATGAGCTCGTTTCACTCGGTTTATTTTTCGGGCAATGAAGCTATCCTAAGCCAAGTATTAAAGAGCTGTTTCAGCTCAAGTGGGTTGTATCGATTCAATGCTCATTCAAAAATAACCAAATTTTTGAATTCCATAAATTGATTGTGAAGTAAATGGACATTTGGCAATATCTTCTTACTTTTGATCTATGGCTACACGAATTCCACTGGCAGAGCGCATGCGTCCCAAGAAATTGGAAGATTATGTTGGACAGCAACATATTATCGGTCACGATGCGGTATTATATCATGCCATCCAGCAAAAAAATATTCCCTCCATGTTACTTTGGGGACCTCCGGGAGTTGGTAAGACCAGCCTTGCACTCTTGATGGCCAAAGAATTGGGGCGTCCCTTCTTTTCCTTAAGTGCTATTCAGGCCGGAGTGAAAGATATTCGCGAAGTTATTGATAAAGCAGAGCGACTGATGAATTTAAATCAGGAACAAGCGGCTATGAATTTTAATCAGGAGCAACCCATTCTGTTTATTGATGAGATCCACCGTTTTTCTAAATCACAACAGGATTCTTTATTAGGGGCTGTTGAACGGGGCTTAGTGACGCTTATCGGTGCAACTACAGAAAATCCATCTTTCGAAGTCATATCTGCGCTATTATCGCGTTGCCAGGTTTATGTTCTTGAACACTTAAGTTCCGAAGACCTGATTGGTTTAGTAGAGAAATCCTTGCATGAAGACGAGTACCTAAAAGCATTAAATATTGAGATTGAAGAGTATGAAGCTATTTTACGTCTTTCAGGTGGTGATGCCCGTAAGCTCTTAAATGTGCTCGAACTGGTCAGTAATGCTGCGGTACTGCATCATGAACCGATTACCAATTCATTTGTGCTGAAGCAGGTACAGCAGAATATGGCTATTTATGATAAGACAGGTGAGCAACATTACGATATTATATCTGCTTTTATTAAATCGATCCGTGGATCAGATCCCAATGCGGCAATTTATTGGCTGGCACGTATGATCGAAGGGGGGGAAGATCCTTCTTTCATTGCGCGTCGTCTTCTGATATTGGCTTCTGAAGATATCGGTAATGCCAATCCCAATGCGTTACTCTTAGCGAATACCTGCTTTCAGGCTGTTAATGTCATCGGATGGCCCGAATCGAGGATTATTTTAGCGCAGGCCGTTACTTACTTGGCGAGCTCTCCTAAGAGCAATGCCTCTTACGAAGCAATCAATAAGGCACAAGCCATCGTGAAGCAGACGGGAGACCTTTCCGTACCCCTTCATTTGCGAAATGCGCCGACTAAATTGATGAAAGAGCTTAACTATGGAGCCGAATATAAATATGCGCACGCATTTCCGGGAAATTTTGTTCTGCAGGAATTTTTGCCCGATCAACTGAGCGGTATGACTTTATACGATCCCGGTAAAAACCCACAGGAAGAAAAGTTAAGACAGGGATTACGGGATAAGTGGAAGGAAAAATATCGGTATTAGTATTTTTGTTGTTATACAGATAGTTCACGTCCGAGCGATCCAAAGCTGAAAAAATTGATCAATCAATATTTAGCGAAGTAAATTTTCATCTTTTATACCACAGGCCTTTCCCTAAAACCATCGGGGAAGGCCTGTTTTTATTGCGATATTTTAAATCTCAGCGGATATTGTTTACCTTTGCTCGGATAGGAGTATAGCATGACATCAGATTTAACATTTACAGCGATCGATTTTGAAACAGCAACAGGGCATCAAAATAGTGCCTGTGCAGTTGGTATTGTGACAGTGGAATCGGGTATCATTACAAATGAGTTCTATTCCTTAATCCAGCCACCTCGCAATGAATATATGTGGCAGACAACCCGTGTTCATGGTATCAAGCCTAGGGATACGCAACATTCTCCTACTTTTAAAGAGTTATTTCCCTCTATTCAGTCCTTGCTTACCAATAAATTGATGATTGCGCACAACGAATTGTTCGACCGCAACGTTTTACGGAAAACAATGGTACATTATGGTTTGTCTTACGAGGAACTGCAGCTTGCCGAGATGTGGGAATGTACTTATAAGATCTATCGTAACAAAGGTTTTAAACCTGCTCGCTTAAATGCCTGCTGTGAAGTGTTGGGAATCAATCTCAATCACCACGAAGCATTATCCGACGCGAAGGCCTGTGCTGAATTATATCTGCGCCATCCTTTTGTAGCAACATTGGTGGAGGAGGGTAATTAGTACTTAGAAGTTAGTAATTAGATTTGAGAAATTACGACGTTACTCCGTCACTACTTTACTCCCTTACTCGATCACTGTGTCACTCCGTTACTGGTTACTTCGTCACTTCATAACTAGTACCTTCACTACCTTCCTGATAAATAGGGTTTTTTAGCTCATAGTGAACGATGTCCATCTCTTTGTCCCCCTTTTGTCCCCCCTTAAAACTCGCTCTTGCAGTAGCTAAGAATTATCTTTGCCTTTGTCAATTCAAAAACGCTTAAAAATTGCCTTTTGAAAAGATTTGTCGCAAATGGTTCTTATTTTTTAATAATATGTTTTACGTCTATCTTTTACTTACTGCTTTAATTTTAGTTTCTGGTTTTTATTACTGGCGCAGATCGCGCTTGTCTGCTGAGTTTTTAAAACGCGCTGTTTTACAGGTGCACTATCGCTTTCACCACTTAGAAAATGATGAGCGAGAATACGGTAAATCAAAAAACGGGGCATTATTACTTAAAGTTGAAAGAACAGATCAGGACACACGTAATATTGTTGTGAAAGATGTGATCATGGATCATGCTTGTCTCAGTGTAAGTTTAGATCAGATCATTATGATCACGTTTCCTGCCGATTCAAACCAGGCCTATGAGGCTTCCGTACGTTTTAGAATACGGGGTGCGGTGCGTAAACCTGATTTCCTAAGCCATCACCATGCAACTGTTATCGGTTATATTACTTCCGAAAAATCAGGACGTGTGCCTTTCCGCATTAAAGTTGGGATGCTTGAGGCGGAGCAGGTTAGTCAAGTTTGATTTTAGTAGTTAGATTTTAGAAAGTGAGTGGGTTAGAAAGTTAGATGAAGGTTAGTTGGTTATAGAGTTAGAAGTTTAGAAATTTTTACTTTGTTACTCTTTCGTCACTTGTTACTATGTCACTCCATCACTACTTTATAGGTTCGTTTTTTTTGTTACATTCATACTTAAGAAGGGGAGACACACGGTAATGCACGTGCTCCCCACTCTTATTATTTATGGATGGTAAGTTATAAATAGTTATTGGGTGAGAATGTTAGTGAGTGAGCTTTTTCATATCATCACTTGTCACTCCATTACTCGTCACTCCGTTACTACTTTACTCGATCACTGGCTACGCCGTCACTTCTTCACTCCGTTACTCAATCACTTCATTAGCCGATAAAATAATTGTATTATAATCAGCATCATGTTATTGTTTATGAGATACTATTTATCTAAGTTTGTTTAATATTATATTAAAAAATATGAAGATAGCGCTACAGCAACCTTTCGGAAAGTGGGTTGTTTTTATTCTGGTTGCATTTTTTTTCGTTAGTTGTAAAAAAAATACACCAGATCCAGAGCCAGAACCTGAACCTATTGTACGAACCACGGATCAAAAAATTCGGGATAGTATCTATTATTATTATAAACTGTACTCCATATGGGAAGAGAAATCCATTCCAAAATATGAGCTTCCATCCGAATTCACAGATAAGTACAATTCTGCTAGTAGTGTTCTCAATGCTCTGAAAGGTATGACTCCTGCCTATGCGAACTATGCCCAGTATGGTGGTGTGTATGATCGTTTTTCTTTTATCGATGGACTTAACGGTTATAATATCAATGCTACGGCAAAGTTAAAAATGGATCGAAATGATGGCTACGGTTTATACATTTCCATGGGTACTGTTGATTCGAAAGTTGCAAGACCTGTTATCTATTTTGTCGAAGGAGGTTCACCTGCTGATAAAGCAGGGTTAAAGCGATCTGATATGGTAACAGCTATCAATGGCGAGACCGACTTTACTGTTGCGATCAACTGTGATGCTTCAGGATGTAAACCTGTTGATCCCAATGCGCTGACAAACATGAGAAACCGTGTTGCCAATGCGCTGGAAGGAGGCGGTCTTCAGCTCGCGCTTTTGCGCCAGGATGGAACAACTTATAATGCGCCCCTTTCGTATGGTTCCTATACCATCGATCCTATTTATCAAGATTCCGTATATGAATATGCCACTAAGAATGTGGGCTATTTTGCGCTGTCTTCTTTTGAAGAGATAGAACGTAATAATTATAACCAGCAACGGGTAGATGCTTCCTTTAAAGAGTTTGAAGATAAGCGTATTGAAGATCTTATTGTTGATTTACGTTATAATACAGGGGGATATGTAGATGCAGCGGTATATATTGCAAACAAAATTGCGGGAACAAAAGTTCCTGGAGAGCTTATGGTGACTTATCTATGTAATCCTTATATGGAGCGCACGCAGAAGGGTACAAATGGTATGTTTAAGGATACTTACTTCAGTAAGACGAGTAATTTGAACTTGCGTAAAGTGTATTTTTTGGTAAGTGAGACAACGGCATCGGCAGCAGAAATGCTGATCAATGTGCTAAAACCGCATATGAACGTCATGATAATCGGTTCACCTAACTCCAGGGACAAGAAACCTGATGATGGACTTTCACGCACATATGGTAAGCCTGTTGGTTTTTTTGAACAGATTATTGAAGACCGTGTTTCCTTCTGGCCAGCTTCCTTTCAGTTGAAGAATGCAAAGGGCTTTGGAGATTATTGGGATGGTTTATTGGCCGATAAAAGTAATGTGATCGACTATATCTTTTTGCCGACAGGTGATACGCAAGAGACGATGTTAGAGACAGCTTTGGAAGATGCCGTCCCGGGAAGTACAAAGAAAATGTCAGCGCGTGTTCGTGCAAGCCAACATGCCCGTATGTCAATCGGTGGTGCTGTCAATGCTCTTCCTGAAAGAGGTCTTTTGAAAAACTAGTCGTGTCGTCGTTAGAAAGAGTGATTAAATTGATCACTAAAATTTTATAAATGAAAAGAGCATTATCGATTTCGATAATGCTCTTTTTTATAGTAACAAATCAGCTATAGCACCTCATTTAATATTGAATTATGATGTGGTAACCATGATCCTAATCTGCGTTATTCTGACTTAAGATGTTGTGGCAAAAATATTTTTATGACAGAGCTGTGCAGCCGCTTCATCTGATAAGCATTTTAGAAAACCAACAGGAACTTGGCTTACTACTTTTTCCAATGTACTGTTCATCATTGCAAAAAGATCTTTATTCCATCGAATAGCTGTACAACTTGGCAATACTGCAATGAACCCCTTTACGCCTGCTAATGGTTCAAAAATATTTTCAGGCCCCTGTTGGAGACGTACAAATGCTCTTAATGGTATAGCTTCATTTTTATAACAAGGCGTTTTACCGCTCCAAGGAGTACCATATATAATCACGCCATCTTCTGTAATCCGGATCGCCGGATTATCATCATTGAGCAATGATGTATCTGGGATATGTTTTAACCACAGACGGCTATGCGTACTTTTCCCTGTGCCGCTTTTACCCAAAAAAGCTATGCCCTGACCATTTCGGTTGATGACCGATCCGTGGATCATAATGACATCGTGCAAGAGAGCAGCTTGACCAAAAAGCATCATCAACATCCAGCAGATAACTGCACTCTGTTCTGTTTCGGTACTTTCTGGAATATAAATGGTCGACTGAGCAAAATCTCTTTCACTGTACAGATACCAAGAGTCGTTACCCCGATCATTGGCTATTGTCGTGATAAATGTATTTCCTTTTTCATAAAAACAGAAGCGGTCGCCCCATGATATGGACTGATCACTTAAGAGTTGTCCGAAATCTTCACCTTGAGGAGCTTGCTCCAAACTCAGGTTCACCTGGATGGTCCTGTTTTCTGCCGTTTTATTGTATTCAAAATCACGGAAAGAGGGCAGTAGTTTTTCCAGATCTAGGCTGGCCGGATAGTTGATCTCCAGTATTAGATCGGCTATTTTATAGCATTTTTTCGATATTTCAGTAGGGTTTGTTAAAGTCATAGCGCGTTCATTAGTCGAGATAGATACGCTGTACGCATGTATCGGCCAAGTTTAAGTCGTGTGTTACAAAAAGGCATAATTTATCTTGCCCAAATTCTAAAAGTCTTTTGATCAGTGTGTCGGCCGTATTTCTGTCCAGTGCCGAAGTCACTTCATCAAATAACCAGATATCACCATTATGCATCAGCGCTCGGGCAATCGCAATGCGTTGCGCCTGTCCTTCGGATAGGCCCATTCCCGATTCACCGACCACGGTATCGACACCATCAGGCAGTTCCAGTACAAATTCTGCACAGGCAATCCATAGGGCTTTTTCTAAAGCAATATGCTCGCCTTCTTTAACATGGAGCATCAGGTTTTCCCGAATAGTTCCACTGAAGAGTGAATTTCCTTGTGGAATATAGGCAAAATTGATGCGGTGTGCAGCAGTTAAGGGTCTTGAACCTTCGCGGTCCGTGAGTAATATCTGGCCTTTTTCTGCTTTGATCAGCGATAGCAATAAGCGTATTAGGGTTGTTTTTCCTTTACCGCTGGGACCCACGATCGCGGTAGGTTGACCCGCCATCAGGTTTAAATTCAGGTTATTTAATACCCATTTATCTTCATATCTAAAAGATAGATCCTGGATCTTTAAGACTGTTGTCCCCAATAACCGTTGCTGTTCAATCTGCGGTTCTATTTCACCTTCTTTAAGTTCTAAGAGACGGTCGGCAGAAACTCTGAATCGCACAAAACCCGGTATATAGGTGATCAATGCGAGAATCGGTGTTTGTATCCGTGCCACCAATTGCAAAAACGCTGTCATGGTGCCAAATGAGATCTGTCCACTATGCAATCTATAGATCCCCCAGATAAAGGTGAGCAGATAGCCCGCATTAATACAGATTTTCATAGCACTCTGGGTATAGGTCGAAAAATTGAGCTGTCTCATTTTCAACACAAAAAGCTCTTGCTGGCTGGCGGTAAGTTTTTGCCTTCTTTTTGGAAAGATACCCATAGCCCGGATCAAGAGTCGAAAGCGAAGATTTTCTTGCAGAATGTTAGAGAAATTACTCTCTTCACTTTTTACTTCCCGACTCAGCTTGCGCATTTTTTGGAAGTAGATTTTCGAAAATAAAAATAGGGGTGATATGGCCATTATCAGGAGTGCGAGCATCGGATCCATGTACCATAGAAATGCAAGAGATGCCAGTAACTGTATAACGTGGCCAGGTGCTGTTGATATCTTTTGCTAAATCACTGTCTCCTGAATAATGTTTTGTGGCAATCGCTATAATATCGGATGATGTTACGTACTCGTACAATGCGATATTTCCATCGCCGGCTAGAACAATGTTTCCATTCTTTTTACCTACATAGCGATGAAAAACAAACTTGTCTTCATGTTTAGCCAGGATGTTTGCTCCTGAAGGTAAAGGAGTTCCACGATAAGCTTCAAGCAATACTCGGTCTCCATTCTTGATAAAAGGTAACATGCTATTGCCCTTTATGCGGATGCAAACTTCTTTTCCTTCGCGGAGTAAACGTTGTACTTCTTCAAAATACAGCTCATTCGTGACGATACGTGGTTCTGTTTTATCCATCTTTCCTTATTTAGGTGAGCTGGACGAAATATTGGAGAGCCTGTTGCAGTTCGGTATCTTTTAAGATCACCTTTTTGTCCGCATCTAATAGATAGATTGTCGCGAAGCTTTGGTATCGTAAAGTCGTTTTTTCTGAATAACGGATTCGGTATCAAAACCATTGATCCAATTTTCTGCCAGATGCGTTTGAAAGTTTTTCCATTTAGTACGGTCGCCCCAAGGTTCGATGGTTACCATCTGGATCTGTTTCTTTTCAAAAAGATCGACAACTTGTGGTGTATCTTTAAGCGCCGCAATCATTTGCTTACAGTGTGGACATTCAGTGTCGTAGAAAAACAGTAGTGTATATTTTGACTTCACATCCGACAGCTTTTGGGTTTTGCCATCGCTGGTTTCGAAATTAAAATCTTCGGCTACTTGACCTACTTTATTCCGCTGTACCAATTTATAAACCGGGCGGTAGGCTTCTTTTTCAAGGTCTGTCAGCTGATCGGTTTTTATAAGGTAGCGCAGTACAGATTCGTAGCGGTTATCATTACGCATAGGCGAATTACCTTCGTAAAGATAGAGTTCGTATAATTTAATAAAATGATCGAAAGTTACTTTGTTTCCTTTTGCTTTGTCCAACATGCGTGCTACAGCATGATCCGCTACAGTATCCGAGACTGAATTGAGTGTCGAGATAAAGTCAGCTAATTTCTGCTCGCCAATATTGGGATCTTTAATTTTTGCGGTATCCTGCATATCAATTTTGTCCCAGTAGCTCAATACTGCACTGTCCGCACCGGTGTAGACGATGGTTTTCTTGTCTTTATCTGCATGATCCTGTTGATCAGACTTCGGTTTCGGATTGCATGCTATGGACAGCAAAGTGATTGCTCCACCTATACACAGCACTTTAAAGGGTACACATTTCATTATAATTAGCTTAATGATAACAAACTTAGCGGTATTGTGATTGATAAACAATATTATTGAGGTGAAGTTAAAAACTATTGCTTGATTTTTTTCATCTTTAGCATTAAATTTTAATGTTAGTTAGCGTAACGATCGTAAGCACTCCATGTTTGATGTTTCTATAATGAATTAATAAAGAGCGTGTTATTTTTCTTGTTGTAAAATGAAAAATTACTTTCTGTCCTGTTATTGTATTTCAATACGTTTTCTTCGAGAACTTTTCACGACAGCTTTTGTTTTATAAATAATCTCTATCTTTGAGATAGTAAAAAAACTGTGCTTAATTCATGTTATTATTATTTTAAATATGATTACCATACCTGCTAAAGAAATGCGTATCGGCATTACTTTCAGTGCGTTTGATCTGTTACATGCAGGTCATATCAAAATGCTGGAAGATGCTAAACGTCAGTGTGATTACCTGATCTGCGGACTGCAGACAGATCCTACGTTGGATCGTCCTGAGAAAAATAAACCGACACAAACTGTTGTGGAGCGTTATATTCAACTCAAAGGCTGTAAATATGTGGATCAGATTGTACCTTATGCGACAGAACAGGATCTGCAAGATGTACTGCGTTCGTTTAAGATCGACGTTCGGATTGTTGGTGATGAATACCGGGAACGTGATTTTACGGGGCGCCAATATTGTGAAGAATCTGGTATCGAGTTGTATTTCAACAGCCGCGATCATCGTTTTTCAAGTTCAGGTCTACGTCGTATCGTTGCCGAACATGAGGTGGAAAAAGGGTAGAAAGTAACAGGTAAAAGAGTAACGAAGTAACCAAGTGAAGAAGTAACGGAGTACTGAAGTAACAGGTTGCATATAACTCGTCACAAAAAAACTAGTCACTAGTTCACTATCGTTACTACGTCACTAAAGAACTCGTCACTCCAAAAAGAAAGAGCTGCGTTACTGATCACTAGTCACTACGTCACTTAAAAACTACGTCACTAAAAAAAGAAAGAACACATTACATGAAAATAGGAATTACATTTGGTGTATTTGATTTGTTGCATGCCGGACATATCATGATGTTGGAGGAAGCACGCCGCAATTGCGATTATCTGATCGTTGGGCTCAATACCGATCCTTCAGAAGTTTCTCCTGAGAAGAACAAGCCGACACAAACTGTTGTGGAGCGTTATATTCAATTAGAAGGTTGCCGTTATGTGGACGAGATCATTCCTTACGAAACGGAGCAGGACTTGATCGATATGATCAAAGCTTTGCCTATTCAGGTGCGTATCATTGGAGAAGAATACCGTGATATGGATTTCACCGGAAAGAAATATTGTGTGGAAGAAGGTATCGACATCTATTATAATAAACGTAGCCACCGTTTTTCAAGTACAGGTTTACGGAAAGAAGTTGCCGCGAAAGAAGCGGAGAAAGTTAAGTAGCTAGATAGTTAGAAGGTTAGATAGTTAAGAAGTTAAATGTTTAGGTAGTTAGAGGGTTAAGGGGTTAGATCGTTAGATGTTTTTGTTACTTCGTAACTAGTCACTGTGTTACTTAAAAAAACTACGTCACTAAAAAAGAAAATAATTTATAAAAATAGAATGAGCAATATCGTACATGTGATTTTATCGGGTGGAGTGGGTAGCCGCTTATGGCCACTGTCGCGTAAAAGTTTTCCTAAACAATATCTATCCTTGTTTAAAGAGGGATCTTTGTTTGAGATGACTGTCAATCGTAATCGCGATTTATGCAACCAGGTTATTGTTGTGGGGAATAAAGATAATAATCAATTAAGCCGCGAAGTCATGGAGAACGGCGGGGTGGAGTATATAGATATCGTAGAGTCTACTCCTCGTAATACAGCCGCAGCGATTGCATTTGCGGCATTTGCGGCTAATGCCGATGATATTTTAGTTGTTACTCCTTCAGATCATGTTATCGTGGGCGACGAAAGCTACAATAAAGCTATTCAAGAAGGAATTGAAAAGGCAAACCAAGGATATATTGTTACTTTTGGTATTCAGGCAACTAAGCCGGAGACGGGTTATGGTTATATTGAATATAAAGGTGATCAGGTACTGTCTTTTCGTGAGAAGCCCAATAAAGAAACTGCGGAAGATTTTATAGAAAGAGGCAATTTCTTATGGAATTCGGGTATGTTCTGTTTTCGGGCAGATACTTTATTGCACGAACTGCAACAGTTTGAACCCCGGGTTTATGCAACAGCATTAGCCGCATGGCAACATAAGAAAGATGGTATTTTAGATGAAGCATTATCTAAAGAGATTCCATCGATCAGTATTGATTATGCTGTGATGGAGCGTTCCAAAAAAATTCGCGTTGTGGCAACACACTTTAACTGGTCCGATCTGGGTTCATTTGAATCGATGTATGATTATCTGAAACATACGGGACATCCTACGGATGAAAATGGTAATATGGTCATCGGAACAGATACTTACAGTGCCTTTGTTGGTTTGAGAAACACAATCTTGGTGTACACCAAAGATGCCATTTTAGTGCTGCAAAAAGAAAGCTCTCAGGATGTGAAGAAAATCTACAATACGCTGGAAAGACACCAGTCCAAATTGATCGATTAAAAATATACGACAAACTGAAGAGCGTGATGTGTTTTTTGTAAGATCGCGTTTTATTAAAAACATACGGCTTTTTATATTGATGCATGAATGGGAATCTACTACTATGTGGATTCCCATTTTTTCTGTTTTAATATTCGAACTAGTATTTGATCAGCATGTTGTTGTCATAAGAAATAAAAAGAGGTTGAATTTGTGGTCAGCTATCATTAGATAAAGGTGTAATTCCCACAATTCTATATATTAAGATGCGTTTAAATTATGAAAGCGTTATTTTAAATTAAGGTCAATTAAAAAAATTTCAGATATTACAATTATATTTGAGCATGTGCTATAAATTTTATAAAGTAACTCTTCTAATTTCGTTTATCTGTTTTTCTTTTTCATCTTGCATGAAGAAGGATTTGTATAAGGGTGAAAAGAATCCTGAAAATGGTGGAAATCCATCTACCAATCATGAAGTTAATAAGCCTGGTTACCTTTATCCTTTTGCAAAAGAAGCTCGTGGGGCTGAAGCTGAAATTACAATAATGCTAGCATCCGATTCCGATGCCAAAGAAGATCTTCAAGTTTCCGTACCACCCTTAAAATATAACAAATCTTTATTATTTATGTTAACCCAGGACGATTGTAAGCAATCTGCCTTCAGTATGACTTGGGCAGCTATTAATGGAAAACCGATCGATATTTCGAATCCCACTAGAAAGTATTATTATGACATGGAAAATTTGGAGGCGGATGATTTTCCTCCTTCTGTTTATTCGTTAGGAAAGACATTGGGCAGTACCGATGGATTTGGAAATGAGATCAGATTTCATTTTACAACTACGCTTGCTCCAGAGTGGGATTTTATGAATGTAGCAACGTCCGTAAGGCCTGGATTTACCGAAAACTATTATCGATTTTATATGAAGTCAGGTCTTCGTTGGAACAATGTTCGAGAAATTTTGAATACGGGTAATGGACTCGCATTTCATGATCTTAAGACAACGTCTATTCATAATTTGGATTCCTTGTTGAAGCATTTTGAAATTGCCCAAAAGATTACTATGGATGCCTTGGGAGACCGTGGAGTCAAGTTTCTAGCGGAACCTAATGGAAACAAAACATATCTCTCCGCGGCGATGAGATATTCGGATATTCAGACGATGACTGCACAAGCGGGGGCACTTAAATTGATTCCTTATCAGGTATCTACTGATCTTAATAAAACAACATTGTCACGTGTATTTACTAACACAGTTGGTGAAGTCAAAACAATCGTGACCAACGAACTGGCTGTCGAACCTAAAAATAGGACGGCAATCCATATTGGCGTGCATGAAACGGATCACGAATGGGCACAATTCCTATTGTGGTTAAACGATTATTATGGTAAAGATGGTGAAGATCTCATCTGGGTTCCTTCGCAAGAAGAATATTATGAATATAATTATTATAGACAGCATGCCGATGTGCAGATTAACAGAGTTGGAACTGAGATAAAAATAAAGGTGAAGTTCCCAAGCCATAAGAATTTCTATTTTCCGGCTTTGACCTTAAATATCCCCGGGATAAAAAAACATATGATAAAATCTATTTCATCCAATGATCAGATAACGGGATTATCTTATGGAGATTTTGGCGACGGGATCGGTATAAATATAGATTGTAGAAAATTTTTATACGATCATGCAAATCATTATGTGAAGCGGTACCTTTCAAAAAGATCTGATAGCAATCTCGCAGATGCACTCTATCATGTTCAGGCACTCAAAGATAGTCCCTCAAAAATAGATTTACTTAAGTTATTGGGGGAATAGCATTATTAGTATAAAATTTATAATAGCGGTAAAAGTTTCTCTTTCTAAGATGTTGAGGTTTCATTATATAACTTATTTTCCAGTAAAAGACTGACTGAAAAAAAAATGGAGTGCGATTGATGTCAATATCACCTCTAGTTTGTAGCTATGCAGCTACAAATTTGTAGTTGTATAGCTACACCTCCCAAATTATTGTTCAATATCTTTTTTTTAAATGTATGTATCTAAAATTAGTTCTATTTTTGTACTAAATAGGTTGATGTTAAGTGTTTCTTTTTTGAGGATCAGTTATGTGGATCAGATTTATTGTTAGCTGTTAGCCTGTTTTTATTAATCTGTATGTTATGTTTAAAGTAAAAAAAAATCATCTTTTTTCAGTTAGTTTAATTGCACTTGTTCTTACTATAGCAAGTTGTTCGAAAACAAAAGATTTATATGATGAAACGGGCAAAGAGTCATCTCCGTTACTTCCTGATGGGGGCAATATTCCTTCCGATTTTAAATGGAATTCCGCGAAGTTAATGGACTTTCGTTTTGTCATTGATGATAAATTTGCGGGTCAATATTTTTATCGTTTAGAGATTTTTGATAATGATCCTATGCTTGGTACGGAAGCGAAATTATTAGCCGCAGGACAAGTGAAACAAGGGCAAGATTTTGTCGGTAAATTAATGATGCCGACCATGTCACAATACCTTTATTTGAGAGAAACTTCACCGTTAGGTATTGCTTCTGTCACGATGATCGCAGTTGATGCGACAAAA
>NZ_ASZT02000066.1:0-27964 GCF_001006065.1 Sphingobacterium sp. IITKGP-BTPF85 | reverse complement strand
TTTCTTAACTGAACAACTACTGAGTAAAAGTATCAGGCTGAAAAAAATAATATATTACGTTTTATAGACATATCAATATCAAATGTTAGGTAAATGTAATAAAACCAAATTTAACTGGCAAACAAGCCCTTCTTTCTTCATATCTCTTTTCAAATTGTAATTTTGTCGGAATTTGTAAAATATATATGGAAAAATTAAAAGGTGCTATTGCTGTATTTGTCGGTGCAAGTAGTTTTGGACTGTTGTCAACATTTGTCAAAAAAGCATATGCACAAGATTACACTTTAGGGCAAGTAACTGGAGTACAAGCTATTTTTGGAATGATTATATTATGGGCAGTTTATCTACTCATTCAGTTGCTAAACCCAAAAGCTAATCATGGCTTCTCTAAAAAATCTAATAAATGGAAAATTGTTATCAGTGGTATTTCTACAGGTCTAGTAAGTTTAGTTTATTACAAATGCGTTCAATTAGTACCTGCTTCATTGGCGATTGTTCTATTGATGCAATACATCTGGATAGGAACGTTAATTGAATATATTATATTCAAAAATAGACCTACCAATCGTCAATTGATTGGTATTGCAATTGTACTTATAGGAACTGTATTTGCAACAGGTCTTATTGAACAAGGAATCGATAAGCTCAATTGGACCGGCATTACCTACGGCGTATTAGCGGCAACTGCTTATGCAGTATTTCTAATTGTTAACGGACGAGTTGGAAATGACTATCCGCCAGTTCAAAAAAGTGCATTAATGGTGACTGGATCCTGCATCATGATCTGTTCCATCTTTCCGCCAACATTTTTGATATCGGGAGCTTTAGGTGACAGCATATGGCATTTCGGACTTATTCTTTCTTTCTTCGGAACCGTTATTCCACCATTATTATTTGCTTATGGAATTCCTAAAATCGGTTATTCTCTAAGTGGTATTTTAAGTTCTGCAGAACTACCAGTAGCAACTGCTATGTCATACTTCATACTTAAAGAAGCTGTAAGTCCTATTCAATGGATAGGTGTATTCATGATATTAGCAACTGTCATTTGGTTAAATGCTAAAAAGGAAAAAGTTGCATAACGACAAGGGCTCAATTCTAATCGAATTGAGCCCTTATCTTTTTTATCATCTAGCATTAGTGTGCTAATATTTCTTTTAACTCTTCTATTTCAACTTCACAACCATCTGTGATCGATAAGAATTTCACATGTGCAACTTCGTTGACCAACAAAGGATCGTAGGCTGTACGAACTTTCACATAATTTTTGGAGAAACCATGCATATATCCGTCCTTCTCATCACTCTCAAAAAGTACTTCGCCTACTTTATCCAATTGTTTCTCATAGAAAGCACGACGTTTTTTCTCTGATAAAATGTGCAGCATTTTACTACGGTCACTGCGCTGAGATCCAGGGACAGCCCCTTCCATCTGTGCAGCTATTGTATTTTCACGTTCAGAATAAGTAAAGACATGCAAATACGAAATGTCCATGTCATTTAAAAAATTGTAAGTGTCGATAAAGTCTTCACGAGTCTCTCCAGGAAATCCTACAATGACATCAACGCCAATACAGCAATCCGGCATTAATTCCTTAATCTTCTCCACACGCTGTGCATACAGCTCTCGCTTGTAACGCCGACGCATCATACTCAATACTTTATTATTTCCAGACTGTAAAGGCATATGAAAATGTGGAACAAAACGTTTTGATTGTGCTACAAATTCAATAATCTCATTGGCCAAAGATTTGGCTCTATCGAAGAAATACGGATACGGTCTATTCCTGACACTTCATCCAAAGCCTTTACAAGGTCTAAGAATTTATCTTGTCGTTTACCGTCTCGAATACCAAAATCACCGATATTTACACCCGTTAACACAATTTCTTTTACGCCAGATGCCGCAATTTCCTCGGCTTGACGTACGATATCCTCAATTTTCCCTGAACGGCTTGCTCCACGAGCAAGAGGAATTGTACAAAAAGTACAAGAATAATCACATCCATCTTGTACTTTTAGGAATGTACGCGTACGGTCACCGATTGAATATGCAGATACAAATTGATTGGTTTCATCAATTGGTGCATTATGGACAACAGCCTTCTCGTTTTTTGTCAGATCATTGATATGTTCGATAATATTGAACTTTTCTGCGGCACCTAAAACCATATCCACTCCCGGGATTTCAGCAATCTCAGCTGGTTTCAACTGCGCATAACAACCGACAATGGTGATATAAGCATTAGGTGAATATTTAAGTGCTTCCTTTACTACCTTGCGACATTTCTTATCTGCATGATCCGTGACTGAACATGTATTAATAACATAAACATCTGCCGCACTATTGAATGGCGTGGTTTCATAACCCGCATCTTGAAAGACACGACCTATGGAGGATGTTTCTGAAAAATTCAATTTACATCCTAAGGTATAGAAAGCTACTTTTTTACTCATAATGATTTTGCAAAAATACAACAAAAAGCTCCAAATGAAAATTCTTAATTCTGATTTAACCGCTTTTCAATTAATTATGAGATTTTAATGATCCAAAATTTAACAATATCAGTTTTAATTTCTTTATTTTACCGTCTTTCTTTACATTGCTATATATAGTGTACCACATATGAAAATCGTATGCACACTTTTATAAATTTTCGTGAGAATACTTCAAAAAATCTTACCTTCGTATAGAATATTACATGGTTATACAGCGAGCATCTTTGTTGGTATATTACAGCCAAAAAGACGCTATTTGTTAATCAAAAAATAAATAAAAGCAACTATTTACAATGAAACAATATCTTGACTTACTAAAGCACGTATATACAAACGGGGTTATTAAAACTGACCGTACTGGAACTGGAACTAAAAGTGTATTTGGATATCAGATGCGTTTCAATTTAAAGGAAGGCTTTCCACTTGTTACGACAAAAAAATTACATTTAAGATCAATTATCCATGAATTGATCTGGTTTTTGAAAGGTGAAACAAACATCAAATATTTAAAAGATAATGGTGTCAGTATCTGGGATGAGTGGGCAGATGAAAATGGTAATTTAGGTCCTGTTTATGGATCACAATGGCGTTCATGGCCAACTCCTGATGGAGGCCATATCGATCAGATTGAAAAAATAATCAAGCAATTGAAGACTTCACCAGATTCAAGAAGAATCATTGTGTCTGCCTGGAATGTTGCAGAAATTGAAAATATGGCCTTACCTCCTTGTCATGCATTTTTTCAATTCTATGTTGCTCCTGCTGATCCTGAAAATGGGATCTTAAAACCACAGTTGTCTTGTCAGTTATATCAAAGAAGTGCAGATATCTTTCTAGGTGTACCATTTAATATTGCCTCTTATGCTTTATTAACCATGATGGTGGCACAGGTTTGTGATATGGAAGCCGCTGAATTTATTCACACCTTAGGAGATGCCCATATATACAGTAATCACTTCGAACAAACAGAATTACAATTGAGCCGTGAACCAAAGGCTTTACCTCAATTAAAAATCAATCCCGAAGTAAAAGATATCTTTGATTTTAAATTTGAAGACTTCGAGTTGTTAAATTATGAATCCCATTCGCATATTAAAGCTCCTGTAGCAGTTTAAAAAGAATCTTCCTTATATACATGTGTAACCTATAGAAATGAGTAAACTTAAAATAACATTAATTGTAGCCGCTACTGAAAATAATGTAATCGGTAAAGGAAATAAAATGCCTTGGCATTTACCAAATGATCTTAAATATTTCAAAAAAAATACACTTGAACATAGTGTGGTTATGGGGAGAAAAACTTTTGAGTCTCTTGGTAAACCATTACCAGATCGCAGAAATATTATCTTGACAAGAGACATGACCGCAAAATCTGATGATGTGGACATCGCCAATAGCTTTCAAGAAGTATTAAATTATTGCAGAGATGAAAGAGAGATCTTTGTTATTGGTGGTGGCGAAATATTTAAACAAACGTTACCTTTCGCGGATAAAATATTATTGACCAGGTTGCATACAACTATTGATGGAGATGCTTACTTTCCAGAATTACCAACACATGACTGGATATTAGAAAGTGAAGATAAGCATGAAAAAGATGAAAAACATGCTTTTGACTATAGCTTTCAAGTGTACGTCAGAAAATAAAGATAAAGGCTTCTCTAATCTTAAGAAGCCTTTATTGTAAACCATCCTTTCGAAAATCGGTATACTAAGTCCAATTATGCATAAATTTCTAACATTTTTTTTCATCAGTATCATTCCTTACTCCTTTGCTCAAAAAATGGATACAATTTACCTCGAAAAATTATTACAAGGCCATCCCGAATTGTTTCAAAAGATCTTAGATCACCCGAGTAAAAATGAAGTTCAAATTCTCTATACGCAAATTGATCGGGATAAAAATAATGTGCCACATTTTAAATCATTCAGTTATAGATTAAATCCAAATTGGTATTTCTATCCTGCCAGCACAGTTAAGCTCCCAACGGCAATCCTAGCATTAGAAAAAATAAATGAGCTAAAGATTGCTGGATTATCAAAAGATACACCGTTAAGAATCGACTCTTCTTATGAGAAACAAACAGCTGTTGTACAAGATGAGTCTGCTAAAAATGGTCTCCCGTCAGTTGGTCAATATATTAAAAAAATCCTTTTGACAAGTGACAATGACGCACAGAACAGACTTTTCGAATTTATCGGACGTGCTGAATTGAATAGCAAATTACAAAAGCATGGCGCACAAAACTCACGCATTGTCAATAGACTGGCCATAGGTGACAAAGGTGTCTGGGCAAAACACACCAATCCCATTACTTTCTACTTAGAAGATAAAACCCTCTATAAACAGGATGCCCAATTTGATCCAAACGACTACCCTATTAAGCTAGAAAATACTCGTCAAGGAAAAGGTTACATGAATGACAAAGACGAGCTTATTCATGAACAATGGAGTTTTGAAGGGTTAAATGTTTACCCGTTAGATGATCAGCAACTGATCATGAAAAAATTACTTTTCCCGGAAGCTTTCGATGCTCGCAAAAGATTCAAATTAACAAATGATGATTATTCATTTTTGTACGACTACATGTCGCGTTATCCGTTTGAGTCGGATTACCCTAAATATGACACAACTGAATTCTGGCCGACATATAGTAAATTGCTTTTTTATGGCCGTGATAAAAAGGCAACAATAAATCCAAATATTCGCATTTTCAATAAATATGGAGATTCCTATGGTTATAATATTGATAACGCATACATTGTTGATTTTGAAAAGGGGATAGAGTTCCTATTGGCTGTAGTAATCCAATCTAATGAAAATGGAATTTATAATGATGGAATCTACGAGTATGAAACTGTCACCTACCCATTTCTAAAAAACATAGGCCAAATTATCTACCAGGAAGAACTCAAAAGAACGAAAGAATTTAGACCTGATCTAACGAAATTTGATTTTAGAAAATAAAAAAAGTTACATTACATGAAGTTGTAATGTAACTTTTAAAATCTCATACTGAAGTTATTTTTTTAGCGCCACTTCGATTAAATTACCGTAAAACTCTTGTTCCGTCAATCCTGCCGCGCGGACTTGTTGAGGAATTAAACTTTGGGGAGTTTGCCCTGGAATGGTATTGATTTCAATAAAATAAAACTTATCCGTATCGTTTTCCAAAAAGAAATCAATACGGACCATTCCTTTACAATTCAATCGCACATAAATATCTTTTAAAATCTTTCCTATGCGCAATTGCTGATTTACATCCAGATCCGCTGGTGTAATTTCTTCTGTAAGCCCGGGAATATACTTTGCCTCAAAATCAAAAAACTCACGTGTTGTTTTCACTTCAGTAGCCGGTAAAACAACCAGTTCCCCGTCGACATTACGATAAATACCTTCCGAAAATTCACGGCCGTTTACAAACTCTTCAACAATAACCTGGCTACCGGTGTTTTCAGCATCAAAAGCTTTATCAATGGCTACTTTTAGTTCATCTGCCACTTTTACTTTGGTCATACCTATACTACTACCTCCAGCATTAGGTTTTACAAAATAAGGCAGGGATAATTTATCTTCTACCAGCTCAACGGCTTGAGCGCGTTGATTTTCAAACAATAAGACAGATTTAGCTAAAAATAAATCATTAAGATCTGCCAAAATAGCTTTCGTATATCCCTTATTCATTGTTAGCGCCGAAGTCAACGCATCACATGATGTATAAGGTATGCCAACTAAGTCAAAATAGCTCTGTAATCGCCCATCTTCACCGGGTGAACCATGAACCATTATAAAAGCCAATTCAAACTGAACAATACTATCATCAAGCACTAAAGTAAAATCTTCTTTATTGATTGCATGCTTTATTCCTGAATCACTAACATAAAACCATGCATCTTTGGTAATCGTAATTTGATAGATATCGTACTTATTGTGATCAAGCTGTGAGTATACAAATGCAGAACTTTTAAAAGAAACTTCTGCTTCACCTGTATAACCTCCAGTTATTAATGCTATTTTTGTTTTCATAAAATTATCGTGATTCTTCTAACAAATATAATTTGCTATACACAGAAAAACGAATATTGTTCAATATTTAAAAGCGCAGATATTGAACAAAAATAGTGGCTTTAATCTTGCTTAGAAAATATACGATAAAATGATTTTTTAAAGAAATATAAATGTCAAAAATATTACAGTATTTAAAAACGAATACGTTTAGAAACAACATTCTAATCGCTATTGGATTTGTTTTAGCAATTTTCCTATTCATCTATCTTGGTTTAAAAGTATATACCAAACACGATGAATCGATAGAAGTTCCACAAGTAAAAGGCTTACATATTAATGCTGCTATCTCAGCATTAGAAAATGCGAACTTGGAATATCAAATTGATTCCGTTTATCAAATGGATGCTAAACCTGGTCTAGTAATTGAACAAGATCCCGAAGCTAAATTTCATGTAAAAAGCGGACGTACAATCTACTTAACTATTATTACACAGGTAGCACCAGAAATTGCATTTCCAAAAATCAAGGATAAAACATTAATTGAAGCATCTTCTATACTAAAAAATCATAATTTACGTATAGGTGATACAACTTATATTGCTGACATAGCAAGAGATATTGTTTTAGATGCCCAATTTGCAGGGCAATCTATCCGTGATGGAAGAATGATTCCAAAAGGATCCAAAATTGATTTAATATTGGGTAATGGTCAGGGCGCAAATGAAGTTCAAATACCGGATTTATCAGGATTGACTGTTACGGAAGCAAAATTTGCATTACAAGGTATAGGATTAGCTTTGGGTACGGTGACTTACGATATTGGCGTATCGGATACGAGTACAGCCCGTGTTATCACACAGTTTCCTGGTTTAGAGACCGGGATCACGAGTATTGGATCCAAAGTGGATCTTACGTTGTCCAATACTGTCCCTGCTACTCCACCAGTAACAGCTCCTTCTTCACCGCAAAAACAAAAAACAAATCCATAAATATGGAAAATAAAAAGAGAATACCAAATTGGTTAAAAATCATTGCACTCCTAATCTTTATTATTGGAGGATATTTCGGCTGGACAGCTTACACCACTTTCCTAGCATCAAATGTTACAGATAATCAAAAATACCTGTATATCAATACAGGTGATACTTATTTACAAGTATTACAAAAAATAAAAGATCAAAAAATAGTGGAAGATCCAAATAGTTTTGATCGCGCTGCTAAATATCAGAATTATACGGAGAGTGTTAAGCCTGGTCGTTATGCTTTGACTCCAGGAATGAACAACCGAAGATTTATCGGTAATTTGAGAGGAGGCTATCAAGATGCTGTTAAATTTAGATTCGAAAATATCCGCTTAAAGGAAAACTTTGCTGGTAAACTTGCAGAAAATTTCGAGGCTGACTCTATCACGTTCTTAAAACTATTAAATGATGAGAATCTAGCAAAGTCATACGGTTTTACTAAAGATAATTTCATTGCAATGTTTATTCCAAATACATATGAACTTTATTGGAATACTGCGCCCGAAAAATTATTTGCACGTTTTCATGATGAATGGGAAAAATTTTGGACAAAAGATCGCTTAGCAAAAGCAAAAGCAATCAACCTGACACCACAGGAAGTTAGTTCTCTTGCTGCCATTGTTAAAGGTGAAGCACTTCACAAAGACGAAATGCCCGCTATTGCCGGGTTATATCTCAACAGATTACAAAAAGGAATGCTTTTACAGGCTGATCCGACAGTTATTTTTGCCACTCAAGATTTTACTATCCGACGTGTATTGAATAAACATTTAAGAACTGATAATCCATATAACACCTATATCTATAAAGGTCTTCCTCCAGGTCCTATTATGATGCCTAGTATTGTTGCCATAGATGCTGTATTAAATTATAAGCATCACGACTATATTTATATGTGTGCTAAAGAAGACTTTTCTGGATACCATGCTTTTGCTACTAATGTCGCTGAACATCAAATAAACGCCCGCAAATTTCAAAAAGCATTAGACGAACGAAATATCAAAAAATAGTATGTTTCAATTCGAATATCAAACACGTGTACGGTATGCAGAAACCGATCAAATGGGTTATGTGTACTATGGAAACTACGCTGCATTCTACGAAATAGCTCGAACCGAAATGCTACGAAGCACCGGAATTTCTTACCGTGAACTGGAGGAGATGGGTGTTATGCTACCGGTTATGGAGATGAAATGTAAATACATTAAACCTGCACGTTACGATGATTTAATAACGATTAAAACTACAATCAGAAAAAAACCTGCAGTAAGAATAGTTTTTGAATATGAACTGTTCAATGAAAAAGAAGAGCTCCTAAATACAGGTGAAACAACACTCGTATTTGTTGATATCAGTAAGAACAAACCCACAATGCCACCCGCATTTTTCTTGAAAAAATGGCGCAATACTTTGAATAAACATGTCCAATATTCATCAATACTTATTGAAATTAAAACCTTACAATCAAGTTATTGAATGGAGTAAAGGAGTGATTTTACCTGGATTTGGATCTTTGCCTCTCTATACTGTAGCCATATTCTTTTTTCAAGAAATATCTCGTGACTCTATTTTAAGCAAAGCATCATCACTTTCTTATAGTTTCATGCTGGCTATTTTTCCGGGGATCATCTTTCTATTTACATTGATCCCTTATATACCAATAGACAATTTTCAAGAACAGCTTTTAGATTTTTTGGAAGTAGTCATTCCACATAATGCTTATGAAGTAGTCGAGACTACATTAGAAGACATTATTAAAAATCAGAATGGAGGACTTTTATCTTTCGGTTTTATATTGGCAGCTTACTTTGCTACCAATGGAATGGCCTCCATGATGCGGGCTTTCAATAAGGCTTCTCTTATTGCTGAAAAACGTACGTGGATAAAACGTAGAATGATTGCGCTTGGACTCGCTTTTTTGATTATAACAGCCTTAACCATAGGAATGACTATATTTACTTATGCTGGCATTGTTGTTAATTATCTTAAAGATAGTATTGCTATAACCAATAGTTTCTGGGCCTTTGTCATAAAGGCGGCTCGTTGGTTCGTCATATTCGGTATATATTTCTTTACTGTGAGCTGCCTTTATAAATTTGCACCAACATCTTCCCGTCGCTGGAAAATATTTAGCCCCGGAGCAACTTTAGCTACTATTTTAGCTATTCTAACTTTCTCCGGATTCGCATTCTATATCAACCACTTTGGCACGTACAATAAGCTATATGGGTCTATTGGAACTTTAATTGTCATCATGATCTGGATGTATCTCAATACATTAATATTACTGATAGGTTACGAACTAAATGCGGCCATTGCTCTGTCCAAACAAAGTATTAAAATCGTAAGGCCAAAAACCTACAATTCATTCAGAGCAAATAACGAAAATTTATAGTTCGGCTTGAGATATCGTCTATTTTTTAAAAATTAGTTTATTACAATATAAATCGGAACAGCTGTTCAATCTTCTTATTAATTCTGCTTTTAAATATCGGCTACCAGAAAAAAGGCACAATCCCCTATCTCCCTCTAAATCAACAAAATTCATAGCCCCTATTTTTTACGTTACAATTCGATCATACTGCTCAATAATTTCTCAAATGTACTTGTACAACCAAATCAAAGTAATTTACACCCTACAATAACTCCTAGATTGGAACAATTGATAGGAACATACGCCCCAATTCCATATGGAAGAGTCATAATTCAATTATGTTTTAGCAGTGGATTTCACTCGAAATTGCCAGCAATTCCATAAATGTGGATAACAATTTAAAAAAAAATAGATATAAATACTTGTTAATAAAAGTTTTTCGTATTTTTGCAGTCCCTACAATGTGGGGAAAAGGAGAAAAAATAATTAATGGCAAAAAAACAAGAAGTAGAAAAAGAGTTAGCAGCGAAAAACGCGGAGCTACAAGGCGCTGACACCAAAGTGGTGAAAGACACAGAAAAAATTGAATCAGAGGCTGATTCAAAACTAATCGAAGAAATCAAATCTAACACATGGATCACTCCAGAAGGCGAATTCGACTGGGATGCTAGTGATAAAGGTTTCGGAAATTACAGCGAGGCTGAGCGCGCTAAATTAGAAGAACAATACGCAGGTACTTTCAACCAAATCAATCAAGGTGAAATTATCGAAGGTACTGTTGTTTCTATCAACAATAAAGACGTTGTCTTAAATGTTGGTTTCAAATCTGATGGTTTGGTTTCATTATCTGAATTCCGTGACTTACCAGAATTGGCAGTTGGTGACGTAGTTGACGTTTTTGTAGAGTCGCAAGAAGATGCTAATGGACAATTAGTATTATCTCGCAAACGTGCTAAAACTCAAAAATCTTGGGAAGCTATCAATGAAGCATTGGAAAATGATGCTATCATTAACGGTTTTGTTAAAAGTCGTACTAAAGGTGGTCTTATCGTTGATATCAAAGGTGTTGAAGCATTCTTACCTGGATCTCAAATCGATATTAAACCTATCCGTGATTACGATATCTACGTAGGTAAAACAATGGAATTCAAAGTTGTTAAAATCAACCACGAATTTAAAAACGTTGTCGTATCACACAAAGTATTAATTGAAAACGATTTAGAGAACCAAAAATCTGAAATCGTATCTAAATTAGAAAAAGGTCAAGTATTAGAAGGTACTGTTAAAAATATCACTGACTTCGGTGTGTTCATCGATTTAGGTGGTGTTGATGGTTTACTTCACATTACTGATATTTCATGGGGTCGTATCGAGCATCCAAAAGAGGTATTATCATTAGATCAAACTATTAACGTAGTTGTTTTAGATTTTGATGATGAGAAAAAACGTATCGCTTTAGGCTTGAAACAACTTTCTGAGCATCCTTGGGAATCTTTAGATAAAGACTTAGCTGTTGGTTCTAAAGTAAAAGGTAAAATCGTAACAGTTGCTGATTACGGTGCTTTCTTAGAAATCATCCCGGGTGTTGAAGGTTTAATTCACGTTTCTGAAATGTCTTGGTCTCAAAACTTACGTTCTCCACAAGAGTTCTTAAAAGTAAGCGATGAAATCGAAGCTGAGATCTTAACTTTAGATCGCGAAGAGCGTAAAATGAGCTTAGGTATCAAACAATTAACTCCAGATCCTTGGAAAAACATTGTTGAGCGTTACCCAGTTGGTTCTAAACAAACTGCAGTAGTTAAAAACATGACTAACTTCGGTGTGTTCGTAGAATTAGAAGAAGGTATCGACGGTTTAATCCATATTTCTGATCTATCTTGGTCTAAAAAAATCAACCACCCTAACGAATTCACTAAAGTTGGTGAAAAATTAGATGTTGTTGTTTTAGAATTAGATGAAGAAAACAGAAAATTATCTTTAGGTCACAAACAATTAGAAGAAAACCCTTGGGATACTTTCGAGACAATCTTCACAATTGATTCAGTTCATGAAGGTACTGTATTGAAAGTTGGTGACAAAGGTGATATCGTTGCTTTACAATATGGTGTTGAAGGATTCTGTCCATCTAAACACTCTGTAAAAGAAGATAATTCTGCACTTAAAGTTGACGAAGTTGCTTCATTCAAAATCATTGAATTCAACAAAGAAAATAAACGTTTAGTAATTTCTCACTCTCGTATCTGGGAAGATGAAAGAGCTGAAGCACGTGTTGAAGAATTCAATGCTCGTAAAAAAGAAGCTAAAGTAGCAAACAATGCTGTTAAAAAAGTAAAAGATTCAGTTGAGAAATCTACATTAGGTGACTTAGACGTTCTTGCACAATTGAAAGAGCAAATGGAAGGTGATGAGAAAAACGCTAAATAGTTTTTAACATCAACTCGATAATATTAAGCCCTAGCATTTAGCTAGGGCTTTTTTGTTTATAACAAAAACATGATTAAATTACGTAACGTAAATAAAATAAACCATGTACTTTCCCTCTTCACTAATCACTCCTGCACAGCTTAGTAGTGAATTAAACAATTCCAAAATTGTATTATTAGATTGTACAATTGACAAAGTAGGTCAATCGCTAAAGGATACGAACTTAGAAGTAATAGGCAACTCGCTCTTTTTTGATATCGAAAATACCTTTTCAGATAAAAACAACCCGCTACCACACACACTTGTTTCCCAGGAAACCTTCACAAATGGAATTCAGGAACTAGGTATCAATCAAGATAGCATCATTGTACTATACGACCGCTGGGGTATATATTCAAGTCCTAGAGCTTGGTGGATGTTTAAGGTTATGGGATTTGATCAAGTTTATATACTTGAAGGTGGAATTCCAACATGGAAAGAACAACATCTTCCCTTAGTAAACCATCACATAAAATCACAACAAAGGGGTAAAGCCAAAGCTCATTTTAATTCAAAATGGTATGCGGATAAAGATTACGTTTTAGCTCATTATGATAATAGTGAAACAAGCATTATTGATGCTCGTAGTCAAGGAAGATTTATTGCCTCAGCTCCAGAACCCAGAGCAGGATTAAGAGGAGGGCATATTCCCAATTCTCATAATCTTCCATTTGATCTTGTTCTCGAAGGAAACAGCTACGATTCAAAAGAAGAATTGCAAAAATTGTTTAAATCATTTAATAATAGCAATGAACAGATCTTCACCTGTGGATCAGGTATTACAGCATCGATCCTAGCTTTTGCCAGTCATTTGCTTGGTAATAAAAACATCAAAGTATATGACGGTTCTTGGTCCGAGTGGGGACAGGAAGAACTCCATTTACCTATTTCCAACTAGTTATTACAAATTTATGGATAAGCAAAGCAAATGGAGGGAAGAATTATTAATCCTACGCAGCATAATTGAAGAGTTCCCACTTGAAGAAACAACAAAATGGGGTGGTCCGGTATTCACGTATCAACAAAAAAATGTTATTTCATTTGCTGGATTTAAAGATCATTTTGCACTTTGGTTTTTTAACGGATCGCACCTGGTAGATCCGGCAGCAGTTTTAACAGCAACACAGGGAGAAAAAACGAAAAACCTGCGTCAATGGAAATTTACAGATCAAAGTCAAATTGATAAATCTCTACTCAGACAATATATACAGCAGGCCATTAATATTGAAGAAAAGGGATTAAAACTCATTCCAGGGAAAAAAGAATATTTATCCATTCCCGCATTCATTGAAGAAGTATTAAAGAACGACCCGCAATTAAAAAGGAATTTTGAGAATCTCAGTGATGCAAAAAAGAATGAATATTATGAGTATATTCATGAAGCAAAACAAGATAAAACAAAAGTAAACCGTCTAGAAAAAATTAAACCTATTATATTAAGTGGAAAAGGTCTATATGATAAATATAAAAAATAGATGAAAAATATACTTTACCTTGGATTATTGATATTAGGTACGCTACCTCGTTCGTATGCACAAAAAGCTAATGCCAAATATGACCATTTATTAGCCGATTAATTAGGTGCTGACAATTATGGAATGAAGTATTATAGTTTTGTGCTTCTAAAAACGGGCGCAACAAAAATAACCGATAAAGATTCTGTCAATCGACTTTTTGATGGACATATGAAAAATATTCAACGCCTAGCAAAACAGAAAAAACTAATTGTAGCTGGTCCATTTGGGAAAAATGAAAGAGATTATCGCGGTATCTTTATATTAAATGTTAAAACTATCAAAGAAGCAGAAGCATTATTGGCTACAGATCCTGCCATTAACGCTGGTTTATTAATCTCCGAAATTACGCTATGGTACGGATCTGCGGCGCTACCATTATATTTGGAAGCCAGTAAAAAAGTAAATAAATTTGAATTTTAAACTAGATATTGGTATTCCAGATATACCGATCATCTACGACCTTAATCTTATGATGATCTATTAAATTTCGCACTACTTCCAATTTTATTTCATCATCACCAAGAGAGATCCTTCCAATAAGATCATGTATCGTTTGAGCTTCGTTCAATAAAATGCGTTCTATCTCCAATTTTATATTATGATGCAATTTCACACGATGATTACGAATTAGGCACAGATCACAGACCTGACAAAATAGTGTATTCTGTTCACCAAAATAATGGAGTAGTGACTGACTACGACATTGTGAATGCTCAATATAATTGAGCATCGCCTCGATCTGGACAGTCTTTACACGTTGTCTTTCTCTAATGAAAACATGGTCTACATACAGATTCTTATAATCAACACGGTCCTGCAGAAAAGATAGCTGTGGACTATCTGTTGGAGGAATATAACTCGCAATTTCCATTTTAACCAAGGCGTTGATCAAACTTACAATTTGCTCATAAGAAACACCTAACTTTTTTGCAAACTCATATTCATTTATGGAAATATAATCATCAAATACTCCTCCATACGATCGTAATATAGCCTTTATAAGTTTATCATAACGCTCATATTGAACTTGAATTTTGTAGAGCTCTTGATGGTTCACTTCAAATTTAAATCGAGAAGGAATAAAGACAGCTTCAGAAAGCGTCAACCAGCCATCCTTTTCTAAAAACTTGAGGGCACTTAAAGTAGGAATTGTTTTAAGTTTATATTTTTTTATAAAGGAGACTACATCAAAATCAAATACAACTCCCTCCCCTGCACCATAAGGAATTTGAAAGTGATTACATAGGTAATGATAGACTTGTTGAATGAAAGCGACGGTTGGAAAACTCAGTTCTAAATTTTTTAAAAGACGATTCTTATCTTCCTGCTGATATAACATAACAGGATAAGCCTTTTTTCCATCCCTGCCCGCTCTTCCTGCTTCTTGATAATAAGCTTCCAAAGATTCAGGGATATCCAAGTGAATAACAAACCGGACATCCGATTTGTCAATTCCCATCCCAAAGGCATTGGTTGCAACAATAACGCGTGTTCTATTTTGCATCCAAGCTTCTTGCTTATCATCACGGTCTTTTCCTATCAAACCAGCATGATAAAAATCTGCGGAGATCCCATTGTTTACTAAGAAACGTGCAATCTCTTGAGTCTCTCTTCTATTTCGTACATAGACGACGCCTGAGCCACCCAGCTTTTGAATGACACGAAGCATCCGTCCCGATTTATTTTCTTCTTCCAGCGCCATATATCCGAGATTATCACGCAAGAAACTTTTAACAAATACGTTCTTCTTTTTAAAGGCCAATTTATCCTGAATATCTGCAATTACAGATGTGGTAGCTGTTGCAGTTAAAGCAAGAAAAGGAATATCTGGATGTATCTCCCTCAGTTTAGACAACTGGAGGTAAGAAGGTCGAAAATCATACCCCCATTGTGAAATACAATGGGCCTCATCGATTGCATAAAGATTGACAGGCATATGCTTGATACGTTCCTGTACCAATTCACTATACAAACGTTCGGGGGATAAATAAAGAAATTTTATATGGCCAAAAATACAGTTGTCCAAAATAATATCGACTTCTCGTGATTTAAGACCCGAATAAATAGCAACAGCTTCGATACCGATATCCTTGAGATGTTTTACCTGATCTTTCATCAAAGCGATTAAAGGCGTCACGACAATACAGATACCCGGAAGTATCATTGCCGGAACCTGGAAACAGATTGATTTACCACCACCTGTAGGCAATAAAGCTAGGGTATCTTTCTTATCCAGTACAGATTGGATGATTTCCTCCTGAAGAGGTCGAAACTCATCATGTCCCCAATACTGCTTTAATATGCTGATGCTATCTACACTCATAATAACTCCTTGTCCCAAACATACGCAAAATTATTTTTTATGGTATAATGCGCCACCCCCATATCATCAAGTTGCTGTCTCCACATCTGAATATTGAAGTCACTATTCGTTCCATCAAACAGCACAAGCTTAGGTTTTATAATTCTTACATTTTCGATAAAATTCCATTTACTATTTTTTCTGACAAGTAAAATATCTGTAGAGCGATGACTTAGTAAAGAATGCTCCATAATTTGGATTGTTAAATTGGGTTTCTGAATAAGGTAATTTGTCCTCACAGAATCATGTGATATCAATGGAAGAAAATTAATATCTTCCCAATTAGAGAAACGTGACAAATCCCTTTTTACACTATAAACCAAATTTCTGGCATCTAAAGAATTGAAAGAACTAACCATGGTGATGTTATTCTTTTGTATAAAAGCAAGTGCAATCTCTTTTCTGGTACTGTAAATGCGAAATCCTGTATAATTAAATTGCAAATACTGTAAATAGCTGAACGTGCTAAGGCCAATCAATAGAAAACATACACTCATGTATAGAGCAAACTTATTTTTCCAATAAAATGCGTAACTACAACTGAACAAGAAAACTAAACTGATCAAAACTAAAGTTGGAGAAAGGACAATTCCAGTCCATGTTGCAAAAGGTAATTGATCCAAAAACTCCAATGTGAAAAACATTTTCTTAATAAGCCAATCCATAGCATACCCTAACCAAACATTGATAATATCAACAGGAATGAACATCATCGCCATCCCGATATACATAATGAACGTAACAGGTAAAACAACAAGTAAGTTCGCAATTAAAAAATAATTTGGGAACTGTCCAAAATAAAACAATGAAAACGGTGCTGTCATAATTTGAGCACTCAAAGAAATAGCGACGCTATCCCATATGATGCGACTGAAGCGATTACTTTCAAAAATAGATAGACGTTTAAACAGTGGAAAAAATAAAACAATTCCTAAAACAGCAAAGTAAGATAACTGAAACCCGATATCAAATAATATATTGGGCTGCAATAATAAAAGTAGGAATGCAGAAGATGCCATTGTATTGAGCATATTGCCTTCCCGCTGCATAGATCTAGCAATAAGAAAAAAACTCAACATGATGCTGCGCGTAATATGGAAGGTGCCATTCCCGTTAAGATGGTATAACTCCAGATCGCACAAAGCAATATAACAATTCTTAAAAGATTTAGAGTATGATTACCACTTACCCTGGCTAGCAACCACATCAAAACAATAAAGACTATTCCAACATGCATACCTGAAACACTCAGCACATGAATAGTACCTGTATTACTAAAAGTCTGCACGATATCTTGTGACATCACTGCTCTATAACCAACAATCAATGCCACTGCAATTTGAAAAGAATCCTCATCTTTCAGATATTTTCTAAATTTACTGACGAGCTCCTTCCTTAATTCTAAAGCTTGGGCTTTAATACCAAAACCTTGATGATGACGAATGATTTTATACTCCTTTGACTTCAAATAAATCTGGCCATCGATACCTTGATTTTTTAAATAATCTCTATAATTGAACTCCAATGGATTAAGTGGCTTTGGGATGGGTTTCACCTTATTTTTTAAAACCATCTCATCACCATATTGTATAGGAGAATCATTTGATCAAAAGGCAACGTCACCATGAGCCGACCTGTCGCCTTTTGAAATGTTGAATCGATACGTTTTGCTAATAGAGTTACAGAGAATCGAACTGAATTATTGTAAAAAAACGGTTCTTCATCCACCATCGCAATATATTGATCACTCGAACCAATGAGAAAATGGTTAATATCCACCTGAACATGCGTTCTCCAGATATTCCAAATTCCGAAAAAAATCAAAATAATGTAGCTATTTACAATAGATAAAATTCCTAAACGGGGAGTATAAAAGAAAAATACGAGATGCGATAAAAAGCTAAAAACAAGCAGTATTTGTATCAAATTAAACATGCTTTTGCTAGGCTCAAAAAAATTGGCAATTCCTATTCCAATACCATAAAACAAGACAATTTTAAGAAATGGAAGCTTTTTCAACTGTTCTTCAAAATTCGTCTTCATTAAAATTGGAGTCTTAGCTGTACTTTAACTTCTGATTTGATATTTCCCTGAATTTCATCTAAACCCGAACCTATTTTTTCAAGTTCAGGATAATAGAAAGCTGATATTTTAGTCCACAAATCAATATTTCGATATATTCTGTAACGTATATTATTATACATTCGCCAACCTTTTTGATAATACAGTGGAAAGGAAGAAGCATATAGGACATCATTTTCAAAAGCATAAATCCGGGTATTATAACTATCAGTATGAAAATAAGCTAAACGTATATTTGTTGCTATTTTACTACTTTTGGGGTTAAAAAACAGATCCTGATAGGCCATCCACCCAAATTCTTTTTGTTCGGACTCTTTCAGATATTGAATACCTTCGAGCCTACTACGAATGCTCCAGATATTACTTAATTTATATTTGTATTCAAATCTCAGTTGGTATTTATTAACTGTTGCCAAGAAAACCTTTTCATTTTTTGAAGCTGAAGTATTTTCTTCTTTCACACGGTATCGGAAGCGCACTGATATCTGGCCCTTCTTATACCAGATATAAGAGAATTGGGACATAATATCATACCCTGAAGAAGGTGCCAATACGCGGTATCGCAACCATGGGAACTTAAAAACATCAAGATAAGCGGTCCATTGAATTTTCCGAGAGGGATGAAAAACAAGACCTGTATAAAGTCCTTTTTCATTCTTAGTACTGCTATTTTCTCCCATTGACTGGGCAAAGAAACTATGATAATTCTTTTGATAATCACGATATAAAAGAACTGTGGAAAACTTTGGAGTGATACTGGTCATAATTCCGGTTAACCAAGCATATCCTTCATCAAAACTCGTAGCAATCTCTCCAAAAAATAAGAATTACGATATGTGTAATTATAATAAAGACTAGCATTACGAAGTAAATTACCCTCAAAATCATATTTATTTTCAAGAGCTTTACCCAAAAGTTTAACACCTTCTAAATGGGTAGCAACAAAATTTCCACCTATCTTAAACCTATTTTTGCTGTAAAGTAAGTTACCTCCATAAACCAGTTGTCCGATCGCATTTCGATATCGCTGTTCTGTTGGGGTACGATGAAGACCTGAAGTGGACAAAGTAGATATCACCCAATCATCATTGACCTTTTCCATATTGCCATCAATCTTTCGATAAGAAATATAAGGTGTAAATTCAAACTTACCTAAGGTCAAAGAACCTGCTACACCTCTTAAAAAATTTGCTTCATTCAAAGATGTGTACTGTCTTAAACCTATCCCCTGCCTAGCAGAACTTTCGATCATGCTTCCTTTACCGAAACTCAATCCATTCCACATCGTCAAACCCTGACCAATTTGTAAGGCAAAATCTCCAATGACTACATGTTTTACTTTCCCAAGATCTCTAATTGATAGACTCGCACCATAAAAATCAAAACCATATTGTTGCTTGTCTCTGAAGAATAACTCCCCGGCATCTTTATCCATATTAATAGCAAGCCGAATCTTATCATTATAATTGAGCCTATAACGTACAGTATATCGATTTGGATCCCCAATGTAGCGCGACCTGGCTGTATCAGTAATCGAATATCCTTTGGCACGTTGCAATAAACGTCCATATCGTAACATAACTTCTTGCTTCGATTTTAAGAAATTCTTAACTGTAAAATCTCTGTAATGCATATCACCTGAAACAGTAACAAAAGGAAGTAAATACTGAACTGTACGCAAATCAAACCCGATTATACTTTGTAACTCCTGTTTAGAAATAAAATCACCGGATTCTTTTCTGTGTGCCAACAGGCTTTCGATCTGAATAACACTTAAAAATAATAAATCGTGTAATTCACGTCCGTCTGTTTTATTTAAATCAATCGGATTTTTCAGGTAATATGACCATCTCTCTGAAATTTCGCTCGCATCGACATCCTCCTCTAATTCTTCCAATAGTTGTTCAAGTAACTGATCAAAAGTCAATTCATTATACTCTTGACCATATGTTGCAATAGCGCTACCTAACAAGATCCAAATTAATAGGTAAAGTTTAAGTCTCAAAAACTTATTACTTAAAAAAATAAGAATCATAAATTTGATATATAGATAATAAAAAGTTCAATTTCATATTATTTCACATATCGGAACACGACTATTACAATAAGTAATAATTATGTTACCTAAAGAAATATTGTAACGAATGCATCAATTAATTCTTTAAAAGAAGCTATAACGGTTGCTACAATTAAAAACCAGGAGAGGTTTTTTTATAGCATTATCGCATTCTCACTTAGGGTAAAAGCAAAAATAATCACCTAAATAAGATAGGCGCAGTAAATCATAATTTTTATCAATCAGCATCATTAATCTTTAATTACAGCAAACCAATACGTATTATATGGTTGAAGAAGGTTATCAACGGATCATAGAACACGCTTTAGCATAGAGCTAATCGTTAACCTAAAATCGACGAAAAAACGTAATTTAAGTACAACGAAAATACCAATACCATATATAAGTTACAGTTATTAACCTAATTAGACAAAAAATATAGATTTTTCTAATTCAAAAAAAAGGTCTAACTACCTGAGTAGTTAGACCTTTCAAAGATTAAAATCTAAAATAATTAAATATCGATCTTAGCGTAACGTGAATTGCGCTCAATAAATTCACGACGGGGTGCAACCTCATCACCCATTAACATTGAGAATATACGATCACATTCAGCCGCATTTTCGATGTTCACTTGTCTTAATGTACGCGTCTCAGGATTCATTGTTGTATCCCATAGTTGTTCAGCGTTCATTTCTCCAAGACCTTTATAACGTTGTACATGTACACTGTCTTCTTTACCTCCACCTTTCAATTGCTGAATAGCATTTAAGCGTTGATCTTCAGTCCAAGCGTATTGATGATCTTTACCTTTTTTAACCAAATATAATGGTGGAGTAGCGATGTAAATGTATCCCTTCTCAATCAATTCTTTCATGTATCTAAAGTAGAACGTTAGAATTAAAGTTGTGATGTGAGAACCATCGACGTCCGCATCGGTCATGATAATGATACGATGGTAACGTAATTTATCTAAGTTTAATGCTTTAGGATCATCTGGGGTACCTAAACTAACACCTAGGGCAGTAAACATATTTTTGATCTCTTCATTTTCATAGATCTTATGTTCCATTGCTTTTTCTACGTTTAGAATTTTACCACGAAGTGGCATAATCGCTTGATATTTACGATCACGTCCTGATTTTGCTGTTCCACCTGCCGAATCTCCCTCCACAAAGTAAATTTCACATTTTGTAGGATCATTATCTTGACAATCTGCGAGCTTACCAGGTAAACCAGAACCACCCATTACAGTTTTCCTTTGTACAAGATCACGAGCTTTACGAGCCGCGGCACGAGCCTGAGCTGCGATAACAACCTTTTGTACGATTGCTTTTGCTTCGCGAGGATTCTCTTCTAAATAGATATTTAAAATCTCCCCTACCGCAACATCAACAGCACCCATTACTTCGGAGTTACCCAATTTGGTTTTTGTCTGTCCCTCAAACTGTGGTTCCGCAACTTTCACTGAAATAACTGCAGTTAAGCCTTCACGAAAATCATCTCCAGTAATTTCTACCTTCAAATTTTTCAATAAACCTGATCTATCAGCATATGCCTTTAATGTACGGGTCAAACCACGACGAAAACCAGCAACATGTGAACCACCTTCAATGGTATTAATGTTATTGACATATGAATGCACATTTTCAGTATAGGTCTCGTTATACTGTAAAGCCAATTCAACTGGAATACCTTGTTTGATACCCTCCACATAAATCGGATGTGGTATGATCGGGTGACGGTTACTATCTAAAAACTGAACAAATTCTTGTAAACCACCTTCAGATAAAAACACATCTTGACGTAAATTACCATCTTCCAAAGTTTCTCGCTCATCTGTCAAAGATAAAGTGATTCCTTTATTCAAGAAAGATAACTCACGAAGACGACTCGCTAATGTATCATAGTTATAAGTCGTAGTCGTTGTGAAAATTTCACTATCCGGAGTAAACGTAACAATAGTACCAGTAGCATCAGAATCACCAATTTCTTTCACCGTATATAAAGGTTTTCCCTTTTCATACTCTTGCTGAAAAACTTTACCATCACGGTGAACAATTGCTGACAAATGAATAGATAAAGCGTTTACACAGGACACCCCCACACCGTGAAGACCACCTGATACCTTATACGTATCCTTATCAAATTTACCACCAGCATGTAATACAGTCATTACAATTTCCAGTGCCGATTTATTCTCCTTTTTATTGATACCTGTTGGAATACCACGTCCGTTATCCTTTACGGAAATAGAATTGTCTTTATGGATAGTGACAAAAATATCTGTACAATAACCTGCAACGGCTTCATCGATAGAGTTATCGACGACCTCATATACCAATGGTGCAAACCTTTAACCCCTGTGTCTCCAATATACATGGAAGGACGTTTACGTACAGCCTCTAATCCCTCTAAAACTTGGATATTATCGGCTGAATAGGATGATGCATTTTTGTTTTCTTCGCTCATTGAAACTAATTAAATACTTGTAATCAAAAATACGAAATTTTAACCACTTTAACAAGTCAACGAGAAGTGATAACAAGCAATTTAATGCGCAATTATTCCATAATTATTTTATATTTTAGCAGTCGAAAATCCTAAATGTAATTTTTTTATAGTAGGTTTGTTCTTATTAAAACGTGTAATCAAATAAACAATGAGTAATATATTTTCAACATTATCAAAGGTAACTTTAGGCGTAGCAATATCAGTAGCCGCTATTTCTTGTAACCAAGAGGGAAAAAGTACTGGTGCTACAACTTCCAAAGATTCTACTTCAGCAAACACTTCTTCAACAAAAGTTGAGAAAATTGTATACATCAATTCAGATTCTTTATCTCAAAAATATGAGTACTTTAAGGACATTAGAAGTAAATTAGAAGCAAAAGTTAAAAAAGCACAAACAGATCTTCAGGCAAAAAGCCAAGCTTTTCAACGTGAAGTTGCAGAATACCAACAAAAAGCACCTAATTTAAGTGCTGCAGAAAGACAAGCAACAGAAGAAAAATTAGCACGTAAACAAGACGAATTAAGCCGTTTAGATCAAAATGCATCTGCTTCAATACAACAAGACGAATCCGCTGAATTTAATAATGTCTACAATAAAATTACCGAATTTTTGAAGAAACATGCAAGTGATAACGGTTATACACTTGTACTGACATATTCGAAATCAAATCCGACAGTATTATATGCTGATTCAAAATTGGAAATCACGAATGAAGTGGTGAAACAATTAAATGAAGAATATAAAAAAGAAAAGAAATAACATTTCTAAAATAGTTAAATAAGAAAGCCGCTCATGAGCGGCTTTCTTATTTAACAACAATTTGCTTTTTGAAAATCTCTTCGGTATATTAACCTAAAATCCGATTAATTTATGATATCCACTATAGTAAGTAAAGAGCAAGCTAGTTATGAATGGGTCGATGTATTCGAGCCAAGTGTAACGGATCTCGAAATTTTGAAAGAAAAATATAACCTCAATCAGGCATCTATTAAAGATTCTTTAGAACCTGAACATCTTCCAAAAATAGAAGAGTTTGACAACTATACTTTTATTATCCTAAGGATGGTATCTGCAACATTTAAGGATAACTCCGACAATATAGGTGAAATAACAGACCGTTTAACTATTTTCTATGGTGCAGACTTCGTCATTACACTTCATAAGAAAAATGTAGAATTCATTCATAAAATGAAACTTTGGATTTTAGATCTCCAAAATTAAAAGACAGTAAACATTTAGCTAATTACCTGAGCACGGCGGCGCTCGCCTCTTTTGAAAAAATACTGCCCAAAATATCTACTAAATTGGATGAATATGAAGAAAGCGTTTTTCTGACACGTCAAAAAAAACTAGTCCTGAAACATGTCTATTTTATTAAAAGACAGATTGATGTTGTCAGGAAGGTTATCATATTGTACAAAGAAATTGTAGAGCACTTTCATGCTAATCAAAAACGCAATGTCTACAGCCGAGATTTAAAAGATCTATATTTGAGAGCCAATACGCTGTACGACAATCTTTCAGAGAACACAAGTCAGCTCCTCAATATCTATTTTAATATTTCCTCCAATCACACGAACGAAATCATGCGTATTTTAACCATTTTTTCCGTGTTTTTTATGCCGATTACTTTTGTCGCTGGCGTTTACGGTATGAATTTCAAAAACATGCCTGAACTAGAATGGTACTATGGATATCCTGTAGCAATCATTATTATGCTCGGAATATCGCTAGCAATCTATTACTGGTTCAAAAGAAAAGGCTGGTTATAAACCAGGTCTTTTCTTTGCAGTGGTTGCAACAAAATCTTTTAAATAATAGGGTTCAAAGTAAGCAACATCTTCAAAATCTTTAGCTTGATATTTATCGAAAGCAATTTTGCTCATATCAGTCGCGTTCGTCTGTACTCCCTCAATAATATCTACACCTTGTCCAGTACTAAATACATCTTTTAATTTATCCGCTCCCGGACCAAATAAACAAATACGAGGGTATTGTACTATAAATTGACCAAACTTGCGTTATCGATAATCAAAGCTTGAGTTGTTACTACCGATCTGCCTGTATCATCAAATGAAGCACAGTACACCTCCATCCTTCTCGCGTCTAACATCGGGATATAAAGATCGTACGATAGTGATTTCCCTTCATTCGCACGAAAACCCGAATAAATAGCATCTAGCGTATTGACAGCGATCAAAGGTATATCCAGGGCATAGCACAAACCCTTAGCGGTAGAAACTCCGATCCTTAAGCCGGTGTAAGAACCTGGCCCCATACTCACCGCAATTGCTGACAAATCTTTAAAACCTATATTCTCCTGATCCAACAAAGCCTGTATAAACAAAGTTAGCTGTGAGGCGTGAACATTAGGTTCATTGACACTTTCGTGCTGACGAACAATTCCCGATTCAACCAAAGCGACTGAACACATAGAAGTAGAAGTCTCGATTTGTAAAATATAAGTATGCATACAAAAAAATAAAAAATATTAAGGAACAGGATCGTGACCATGGCCACCCCAGGGATTACAAGTTAAAATACGTTTTATAGCAAGCCATCCTCCTTTAAAGGGACCATATTTTTGAATGGCTTGATAACCATACTGTGAACAGGTTGGTGTATAACGACAGTTAGCTCCCAAAAAGGGAGAAATAAAAATCTGATAAAACCGGATAATAGCTAAAAATAACAGACTAAATATCCGCTTGATAATCTTTTGCCAAATATAGTTTAGAACATTCATTCTTTAATTTTACCAAAGCTTTTTCCATATGACTATACAGAAAATCATATGCTAACAGACCTTTACCTACGTATTGTATTGTGAATAACAAAGGTAATTGATGTTCTTCTAAAAATGGTGTTAAGCCTTCATTTTTTTGTAAACGAAAACATTCTCTCATACGGCGCTTCATCAGATTACGATCAACAGCACGTTTGAACCGGCGTTTAGAAACCGCTAATATGACCTGTGATGAAGAATTTTCCATGATGAGATGATCGTCTTCTCTTGGAGCATAGAAGACAACACGGTAGGGATAACAAACAAAAGAAGAACCTTTATGAAACAGCGTATCAATCAACTTGACACTACATAAACGTTCTTCTTTCTTAAATGTATTTTTAATCATAATCGATGACTGAAAAGTCGGCCATGTCATTACACGAGCCTCCTGGCCACCAGCTACGCAAAAATATTAACCTTTGTGACGACCTTCGTCAGAAACTGTAAGGCGTTTTCTACCTTTTGCTCTACGAGAAGCTAAAATTCTTCTACCATTTGCAGACTCATGCGATCTCTGAATCCGTGCTTGTTTCTTCTTTTTCTTTGCGATGGCTGAAATGTTCTTTTCATGACGCTTAATATGCTAAATTATGTTTTGATTCTATTAATAAAACTCCCTAAAGAGGAATGCAAAAGTAAAATATATTTTAGAGAATAACAAACAATAAATGCAACTTCTCCAAAATATCGAAATATTCCATAAAAAACAGATGAAGAATACCCTATTCTTCATCTAATTTTTACCAAAGTATATGATTACTTATTTTTAAGTAAATCTCTGATTTCTGTTAAAAGTGTTTCTTCTTTTGTTGGAGCAGGTGCCACTTCAGGAGCTTTATCTTCCTTACGTTTCATCGAATTTAAGGCTTTAATCACCATAAAAATACAAAATGCAACAATTAGAAATTGGATCACGACATTAATAAAGTTTCCTAAATTAATCGCTACTTCTGGCTTTTTTGCAACCTCATCTGCAGCTTTAAGTACATATTTAATTTCTGAAAAATCAACACCTCCTGTCAAATAACCAATTGGTGGCATGATGATATCATCTACCAATGACGTTACAATTTTTCCAAATGCACCACCGATAATAACACCGACTGCTAAATCAACTACGCTACCGCGCATAGCAAATTCTTTAAACTCTTTCAAAATTCCCATAAAATAAATGTTTAATATTGCAATTATTGTAATTCTCTACCTAAATATAAACTTATTTCAATAAAACTGACACAAAATATTAATATTTACGGTAAAATATCGTTAGCCAATTTACAACACAAAGTAGCGAGAAATAAAATAAACAGAAAAGAACTAATCTTTGACTATATTTACACGCATTTATTATTTCGAATTCAGTATTTTTGTTTATTTTTAAACAACACAATTCGCAAAATAATATTTCCTAAATATCGCTCATGAAAAAATATTAATTGCCGACGACCATAGTATTGTTCGATTAGGAGCATCTGTCATTATAAAAGAAACTATGCCATCCTGTATCATTACACAGGCTCAGGATTATAGTGAGGTTCTAACATTGTTGGAAAAAGAAGATTTTGATCTACTTTTACTCGATATCAATATGCCTGGAGGAAATAATATTAGAGTAGTAAAAGAAATTCTAGAAATACAACCGTCCATCAAAATACTGGTATTCTCTTCTTATGATGAATCTCTTTATGCTTTAAGATATATTGAAGCTGGCGCTGCCGGATTTGTCAATAAAAGCACGGCTATGGCAGAGCTTAGTAATGCAATATTAACAATAAAAGAAAGAGGAAAATACATGTCGGATGAATTAAAAGACCTTTACGTTAAGAAGCTAACTCAAACCAAAGCAAAGATAAACACGATGAATCCGCTTTCACGACTTTCAAACAGAGAAGTGGATGTTGCAAAGTATTTAATGCAGGGATTGGGTATCATTGAAGTCTCTACGAGCTTAGATCTTAGCCCGTCAACTGTAAGTACTTACAAAAGCAGAATATTTGAAAAATTAAATGTCTCTAATATTCCAGAGCTCATTGAAATATTTAGAATTCACTCTGCAACATAGTTTGCAGAGTGAATTCTATTTTTTTAAGATAACTCATCAATTGTTACAACAGGAATATCTTTTCCGTGTACGATCTGTAAGTCACGTTCATTTTTATATGAATACCCGCTCTTTTCATCCAGTTCCCATAGCATTGGTGCAAAGAAATTAACACATGGTACGTAAAGCCCTGTAAGATAGCAGACATAACCCTGTATCTTAGAATTTTAGCTTCGT
>NZ_ASZT02000065.1:0-28470 GCF_001006065.1 Sphingobacterium sp. IITKGP-BTPF85 | reverse complement strand
TTTTCTGTACGTACAATGATCCGATCAGTATTTGGCGCATATTTAATGGCATTTGTCAAATAATTGATCAAAACCTGTTCGATACGAACTTCATCACCTAAAAAGAGCTCTTCTATTCGATCACCTTCCCTCTCAATAGTAACGGTATTATTTTCATGGGTTTGATAAATAATATCAATAGCATTGGTTAGTAAGTTTTCAAAATCAAAATTCTTTTTTGTAATCTTCAATTTCCCGTTTTCAATTTTTGAGATGTCCAACAAATCTGTAATAAGTCCGCTAAGTTTGGTGACCTGGCTTTGTACCCTATTGATATATTTGACTGCTGTGACGTCTTTAGCAGTATTAATTGTTCGCTCCAATAGCTGGGCATATGCCTTAATACTTGTTAATGGGGTTTTCAATTCATGACTGGCTATACTTAAAAACTCATCCTTTTTCTTTTCCATCTGTTTTTGATCATCAATATCCGTAAAAGTACCGACCCACTTAACCTGATTATTTTTTTCTTTAATGGGAATGATTCGTAATAAATGAAATCTGAACAGCTCTGCTTTTAATTCTTTAATACGTACTTCAAGTTCGATTGGTGTTTCAGTAATTAAGGCTTCTGCCCAAGATACATGTATATCCGGATCATCAGCATGCGTTGCAGGAAATTTATTTGATGTTGCATAGGATAGCCATTTGCTGTTCACAAATTCTATTTCACCATCTCCATTTGCCGTAAAAGCCAGCTGTGGCAGAGACTCTAATGTTGAATGTAAATTTTCAACTTGTTCTTTTAACTCCTGCTGCGCTTTTTTCGCTCCTCAATTTCCAATCGAAGTATCTGCTGCATATCATTCAAAGCTACTGTCTGCTCATATAAACGAGAAAATGTTTTCACTTTCAGCATTAAAATATCTGGATCAATAGGCTTGGTAACATAATCTATACCACCTGATGCATAACCTTTAGTAATAAACTTTTTATCCTTATTGACAGCAGATAAAAAAATAATCGGAACATCCTTAGTTTTATTAAAACCAGATAACGTTTCTGCAACTTCAAAACCATCAATTCCCGGCATCTGAACATCCAAGATAATCAATGCATAATTATTCTTTAAAACCTTTTTTAGTGCCTCTTCTCCAGATAGCGCAGTATCAACTGAAAAATTTTGAGATTCGAGTAATTTCTTAAGTGAATAAATATTCGCTTCTTGATCGTCAACAATTAAAATCATAGCAGTTTAGTTCAATTCGTCTGTAAACAACAATCGTGTAAACACAGGTATTCGAATGATAAAGTTTAAAAATAGTATTTTATTTTTTAATAATGACACCTAGACACAAAGCAAACTATATTGGTCCAAAAATATTACTTTGCAAAAAGCGATATTTTCCAATTATGAACAATAAAAAGGAATTATTTAAACGATAATTCTATGAGTTACTGACAAATAAAGAGACAACCTCGGAGATAACAGTAATTTATACCTGTTTATAAGAATAAATGCCTGTTTACATCATCGGATTCGATTCGAATTTGAACTTAACAGCGTTTACCCTGTTCTTAATATAAGAAGAATGTACAGAAATATTCCATATCATTCAATAATTCTTGTGGATTTAATTTATACTAAAAAATGAAAATAGCTATTATTGGAACTTACCCACCTAGCAGTGCGGAATTGCAACGTTTTCACATGATCTATATCACTCCCTGCCACGATCTTTAGCGAATGATCATCACATATTTGCGGTATCTGATGGTTCTGAATATGTATTTCCTGAAGAAGTAACTTATATTATTGAGAAAGAAAATTTAGAAAGTTATATTCAGGCAGCCCATGTCATCAACACTGCATTTGATGCCTGTATCATCCAACACGAGTACGGAATATTTGGCGGAGAAACAGGGAGCTACATTATTGACTTACTTCAACACTTAAATGTACCCGTTCTTACCAACTTACATACCGTGCTGGAACATCCCCATCATAATGAATACCGTATACTCCGTGCACTAGCGCAGTATAGCAGTAAAATCACCGTTATGACGAGTCGTGCCATCAATATGCTAGAGACAATATATCAAATTGACCGTAATCAGGTAAGTCTAATACCACATGGTGTTCCAAACTTCGATTGCGACCAAGATATGGCGAAGAGAAAATTAGGATTTCAAAATAAAAAAGTCATGCTCAGTTTCGGCTTTGTAGGTAAAAGCAAAGGTTTTGAAACAGCTATTCAGGCAGTTTCTCAAATTGAGAATGACGATTTCGTTTATATTATATTAGGTTCCACACATCCAAATGTTTTAAAGCATGAAGGTGACTCGTACAGACATGATTTGATGGACATGGTGATGGCTCTGAATATTGGTCATAAAGTACAATTCGTCAATCAATTTGCATCTGAAAAACTATTAAAGGAATATTTGACCGCTTGCGATATTTATGTTACTCCCTATCCAAATGAAAACCAGATCAGCAGTGGAACACTGTCGTTTGCCCTGGGTGCTGGAGCGGCCTGCATTTCGACGCCATACTGGTATGCTAAAGATCTCCTGGCGGATGATCGTGGATTATTCTTTCCCTTTAATGATGCACATGCACTTTCGTCAGTTGTCAATGATCTTTTAGATCAACCAGATAAATTGCAATATTACAGAAACAATGCTTCAATCTATGGAAAACAAATGTCATGGTCAAATGTAGGGAAAAGACAATTTCAGTTACTGAATGAGCTCTGTACAGCGTCCAAATCATCGACCATTTGCTTCAATGATACGGTTCAACAAAACAATATTACGAACATATTTCACAGCAACAAAAGGCTATCTTCATAATAAAACTACTGTAAGAATTTATAGATATGAAAAAGAAAAATCTTAAAACTACAGCAAAAATACCCAAAGATAAATCGAATGATTCATCTCAGAACAAAGTGAAAAGCAATACCGGTACACCACCAAAAAAAGACACGAATCCGCTTCCGCCAAATCCAAATGAAGTGGACAATCACGACACGTAGTGCCATGACTATCATGGCACTACATTCCAATTATTGAGCTCAAAAATTTATTCTTTACCTTCAAACTTTTTGTACAGATCATAATCAAATGGAATACGCATCGTCAGATCTTTAGCTTCCCAAATATCGCCTTTTGACGGCTGATAAAAATCATACGCGGGCTTAAGAAAATTATCTCCATCAGGTGCTTCCTGCCAATCTTTCTTATCTCTATTATATAACAAAATCATACAGCTTACACAATTGTAATTGCCATCTGTATTTGGGTTATCGTAACACTTACCAACTTTTATATTGATCTTTTGATTAATAATAACGTCCGTTAATCGGCCATCAGTATGGCGGATCAACGCAGCCTGTGCATCTTCATGATCAGGTCTAATTTTAGCTTCAACAAGACGATCAAAATTTGCTTTTTTAATCTTTTCAATTTCACTTGCAACAACTTCAGGTGCCACACGGCTCGTATCTAACGAGTAAATATCATCAGGAGAAACTACCGCAGCTACCTCAGTTTGAATATTACCGTCTGTTGGATTATTTGCTAATATTCTTTTATTTTCTTCATAATTTTCCCAATCAGCTTTTGAATAGGTTACATATTGCTGTGCCTTATAGAGCAATGTTTCATTTGGCGCGATATATATAAAATTACTAGCAATAAGCAATACGATTAATACAGCTACTGTTCCTAAAAGAATCATTTTGGTTTTCTTACTTTTCATTTAAATTTATCTTATGTTTTAATTATTTATATTACTGAGGTTTTTACACCTGCAATCGTAGTCTTATCCAATTGATTACAAACAGACCAATAAAACAGATCAGGATATAAAGCTGAATTTTATTTACTTTTCTTGTTCCAAATTTCCAAACACAGATTCTGTCAATCACAATGATGAGCAAAACAGGAATCAGTCCAAAAAAAATGTACATCGCGGCTAACTTATCTGGAGCAGAAACCCCCGTAGCTAATACAATCGCAATTAAAATTCCGATCAAAATCGATAATGCACTTAACGTAAAAAAGATCGTTATTTTATTTTTAAAAAAATCTTTCATTTTTCAATAGCTTTAATAAACAGATTTTCGCAACGTTATTATGATACATAATATGGCTTAAAAAAAGGTGTTTATTATTTTTTTTAGTTATTCCATTTTCATTGACACCATATTCTATACCTTCTGATACAAGTGTTACGCGACCATTTTCAAAGCGACTTGGATAAGAAAAACGAGGGGGGCTAATTATTTTTGATCAATCCATAATTCCCCATTTAGCGGTATTGTTACCATTACCTATAGGAATCAAAACTTGAAACATGATCAAGCCATTCTTGCCCATCATAAATAAATCATCATATTTTACCGGAACAATAATTCGACCAGTGGCATTGATGTAGCCCTTCTTATCATTTTTACTGACTTTTATCAATCCAAATTTGTATCCATCGAATCGGCCGCATTATTCCCAAAATAGATATCATCAAATTGAGGCTTTACAATTTCAACACCCTCGCTATTGACTATACCATAATTATTGAGGGAGTCACTCACGACGAAAAAATCATTTTCCATCCTAATGCGCATCGTTACACTGCTGTAAATAGGCTGTATAATAACTTTCCCACTCTTATCAATAAGACCCAGACCCAAACTATTTCCATCTTTATCCAACTTACTGAATGTGGCATAAAGATCTTCTCCAAATGAAGAATAAGCATCATAATTGGGATCGCTGTTTTCCCATGCATTATCCTGCACATTATAATGTCCTGGCAATTGCACTATTTTAGATTTTGACCTGTCCTGCTTTTGTATCGTCTTATTGGTACAGGCAGATAAAATCGTAAAGAAAAATAATAATAAATAGTTCATTTATATAATTTGAAAATGACACCATTAGCAATCTCGATGATGTTCAATTGTTACTATTACAAAAATACCTTAAACATCGACAATATTGTGATGGGTTTACAATTCGCTTAAGTGATCTTACAATCCGTGTTCAATTATTTTTAAACGAAAAAACTAGTATATGATTTAGCTATGAAAATATTAATACTGAAAAGTACACTTCATACTCTTGCTAAAAATTACTAATGACAACTGGCAGAATAACCATTAGTATTAAACAGCAAAGCGTTAGGATATGATCTTTACCATTATTTCCGAAAAAATAGATAACAAGTGCCAAAACGAGGATAGGACTAAAAATATAAATCTTATGAATGTAATATTGATTTTCTTTACTTAGATTTTGTTGAATAAACTCGTCTCTATTTAAAAGATTTGGATAATTAATTTTTACAAAATCGTAAATCTGCTCTAGATGAATTGTTGTTAGCGCTCTAGGTCGTATCAATAGATCATCTATTGCAATGGTCATATCTTTTCTTTTGAAAGAGATAGCGCTAATTTTTACTGCAGCATACTTCTTCAAATAACTTCTAGGATCTAGTGCATAGCCTTTATAATCTGCATCATTCTCCGTTGATAAACAACGGAGCTCTTTGCTATCCAAATAGAAAATTTCAAAACTATCAAGTGCCTTATAATCTTGATAACACGATTTTATGAAAAATAAAAAAGTTAGAAAAATCGAAGAAAGGACGATCTGTAAAAATTCAATATCCTGCCATTCACTCAACAGATATATAGCAACAAAGGACAAGCCAATAAAGTAGAGAAAATAGTTGAACTTGACGAAGCTATGAACAAGATATAGTACAGTCACTAAAGCAAGTCCGGAAAGTCCACTTTTCCAATCTATTATAATGCCAATGACTCCAAAAAGAGAAAATATAATGACAAAAATTAATGCCATGGCACTATTATTCTTTCCAAACTTCTTTTTCGAAATACTGATAGAATTATTTTTTTTATTCATTATCAATTGATTTCAAAATATAATCAATGTATATTACCAAAGCATGAAAGCCAGAATTTGATTTTTTTTCACACATCACATTAAATTAAAGCGCATTAGCCTCAATTAAAAAGAAATGGATTCCATGTAAACATTGATCTCTCTAGGACAAAGAGAAAGATTACATGGTCCATGAAGGTTTACATTATTTATGGGTCTTTTTACTATTTTTCTCATTCTCCGTAGCAGTTTGTTCAACTGGCAATGTCATGATAAGAGGTGTCACAACCTGCTTAAGATCTTCATCATCTGCCTTCTTCAATACTTTTCCTTTATAACGATATGACTTTTCAATCTCAGTGCAGCTACTAAAGAAGATAGTTGAATCGGAAAAAACTAATTCTTCTCGGTGCTTCATAACCCTATCCACAAGATTCTGTTTAAGAAACTGACTTAAGATACGATCATCCTGATACACATTATCTTCATAATAGGCATCATTATCCGTGTCATCCTGACGCATATATTGGTTAGTAGGCTTGTCCAGACGATAGGTAGAAAGATCCCTTTCAAAAGTACCATAATGCTTATTAACAAGCATAAAATCGCGTGATTTAAACGATGTAAGATATTCATTTTTCATCATTACGATATCATTCCATTCATGATCACTTTCCTGTTTCTTATAACCGTCTTCCCCTCCATAATTAGAAAGCTGGATCACCAATTGATTATCTTCATTTTTATATAACGCTCCGGAAAAATCTTCATATTCCCGTCGGGCTTTATTGTGTACGAGCACAAAATTATTAAAGCCTTTATCGTTCTTATAATTCCATGAAGCTAGAGAATCGTCCTCACTATTTTCTGCGGCATATAAACTAATACTTCTCGGAAAAGTATTTTTTTCAAAGACAAAAGGGCTACTAAAGCAGTTCGCATCATCATTAAAGACCTGCTGCACACTGTCTTTATCAAACTTCACATAGGTATTTCCATCTTCAAAACCTACAAAAGCCATTTTCGTTCCCGCACCTAGAGAAGGATCTTGGTGAGCATAGATCTCAAATAGATCTTGCTTATCCGTATAAAAAAGTAAGTAATCCTTTTCAAAACCATAATGCCCAAAAACTGCTGTAGCATAGCCATAAAGCATAAAAGTACCATCTTCAAAAAGACAGATACCGTCATTGCCCCCATATCGCCCACTGATTTCTTTATATCTTTCTTGATTTTCTCCTTGAGGAAGATAACTCTTCCGTTGTGCCGATACAGAAATTGCCATCACCAAAACACATACCATTAAAGATGTCTTTATCATCATTTATATTTAATAATTGAAAAGTAATTCAACTGCCAGATATCTTTACCGTAGATCGGAAAGAAAATAACATTGTTAACAACAAACTTATCATTAATATTAATCTTATCGAAATAGTATGATAAAAATATCCATACACCTCCTATGCATGAAAATCAAAATAATAGATTAAAATCCTGATAATCAAACAACAATATGATTAAGATACCCCTGGATCAGCGGGTTTAGCCGGAATTTCTTCCACCACGCGCTCGCGCTCCTTTTCTTCTACATAAACCGCATAGTCAGCAGGTTTAATCGGTATACCGTTTGCAATGGCATTTTCACGTGTGTAGACAGCACCAAAATACAAGATGGCAGCAGTATAGTATACCCATAATAATACTAATACAAGTGCACCTGCAGCACCATAGGTTGACTCAGTTCCGGAAGATTCCAAATATAATCCAATGGCATACCGACCGATAATAAATAATAAGGCTGTAAAAAGAGCTCCCGTGCGTACAGTCTTCCACTCGATCTTGACATCAGGCAATGTTCTGAATATGATTCCGAATAAAATAAATATAATTCCAAAGCTTAATGCAAAATTAACTGCATTCATAAAGAAAACTGTTATATCAGGGAAATACACCTGCAATCGATCTGTAAAAGCTAGAATGATACCATTGACAACCAATGTGACCATTAATAAAAATCCAAGTCCAACAACCAAAGAGGAAGATAGCAATCGATCCGTAATCAACTTGAGCCAGCCTCGTTTTGGTTTTGCCCGAACATGCCATATCCTATTAATGGAATTTTGAATATCTCCAAATACAGTCGTAGCTCCAATTACCAAGGTAATGATACTAGCAATCAATGCAAAATTTGATTTACCTGATAGTTTCAGATTGCTGATCACTTCCTGAATTTGTCTCGCGGCGCTTGGACCAACCAAACCTCTCATTTCTGAAAACACTTTCCCTTGAATCGCATCCTCTCCAAAAAAGATCCCTGCAAGGGAAATCATAAGCACGAGAATCGGACCGATTGAAAATATAGTGTAATACGAAAGTGAGGCACTGTATTTAAGACAATCTTCATTCATAAATCCCGATACTGTCGATTTAAATATGTTTAGGTATTTACTTATAAATCCTTTTTTTTTATTTTCCATAGTCCTGATCACTTTGTTAACCGCCTAGAAATCATTTTTTATCATTTATCTATAACACAATGTCCCTGTAACATTAAATTTGTGGCACAGGAGCATTGTTATAAATTAAACCTTCATTTTTTAATTCCTCCCAAAGTTGAGGGGGAATTATGGTATTCAAAGCCTCAACATTGGAAACCACTTGATCTGTAGTACTTGCGCCAGGTATAATGGAAACGAAATCCTCATTTGCAAGCACAAATTGAAGGGCAATGGGGATAATTCCTACACCATGAGAAGCACCTATCTGTGCGATACGCTCACGTTTTTCAATCATGCCCTTTGGTATAAAAGATTTGTAATTATATCGGTTTCTCCCAGCAATAAATCCTGAATTATATCCAGCACCAGAAACGAGCTTTACTCCACTTTTTTGCACAGCGGGTAGAAGGCGGTCGACAGCATCCTCATGTTCTAATATTGAATATTGAGTGGCAGACAGACAGATATCAGGGTCCGCTACTGCAAGACAGTCCAAAATAGGTTCAATTTTATTGACACCAAGTCCCCAGCCTTTTATTATACCTTGGTCACGGTAGTCGGATAATACTTTAAATGCGCCATCTGCTGCTTGTTTGAAGTAATAGTCATAGCGGTCACCGACCTGATCTTCGGACAGATCATGTACAAATACAATATCCAGATGATCAACGCCCATCCGCAGTAAGCTATCATCAATCGAACGCTTAGTTCCATCTGCGGTATAGTCATGTTCGAAATCAAATGGAAAGGGTGCCTTCCACATGGTAAGTGGAACAGCTTCGGGTATCACAGGATCAAATAATCGACCAATTTTTGAAGAGAGGATATAGTCAGACCGATCTTGATCTTTTAAAAATTCTCCAAATCGCGCTTCACTTTTTGTTAGGCCATACCAGGGAGACGTATCATAGTATCGAATACCTAGATCCCATGCCTTTTGCAATATATCATATGACTGCTTATCTGATAATACTTCAAAACCAGTTCCTATAGCCACGCCACCTAAACCCAAGCGATGTTTTTCATTAAATAAATTCTTCATATACAATTTTTATAGCCTGCTTTCTCTATAATAACCCAAAATCCATAAAAATGTTCCCTTTATGGAATCGGAAAATACCATTCTAAAAAACACAAACAGGAAAGTTGAAAACAAAAAAAGAAAGGCTTCCTAAGGTCTAAACCCAAGGAATGCCCTTCTTTTCACAAAATGGAAATTAATCCTGTTTAATTTTTATAAGTTGATAAAGTTCCCTTTAGTCTTTTTCTTGCAATATGGATACGAGTTTTAACCGTACCAATAGGAAGATTTAGATGCTCAGCAATTTCATTATATTTATATCCTTCGTACAACATAGTAAAAGGTATATAGAACCTTCATCCAGCTCTCCTAATGCTTTCTGAATATCTTCCATTACAAATTTATTCTCACCTCCGTTTCGTACGGAAGAATATTGCAAATGCGAAGTACTGATCTCTTCTTCTGTTGTAATAAAAGAACGACTTTTAGTTGTACGTCTATAATTATTAATAAAAGTATTGCGCATGATGGTATAAAGCCATGCTTTTAAATTAGATCCTTCTTGAAAATTACGGAAATAGCTTACCGCTTTTAACATGGTATCTTGCAAAAGATCATTGACCTCGTCATAATCATTTGTAAAACGCTTTGCAAAAACTTTGAGCTCATTTGTTTGCTCGATCACTTGGGTGTTAAATTCTGTCTTTGTCATAAAGGATAGTTTTTTATTGCTGTACTTGCGTACATCTTTGTTAACACTTAATCTAATTTTATCTAGCATGGATCATTTTAATATTCATGCATTGTTGATAACATTAAAGCAATCGCTGTGCTATATCCTTTAATATTTTTTCAAAAAAAAGAGTATTAATACTCCCTAAACCACAAGTTAAATCATCAACACTATTTTGAAACAATTATAAATGTGTATTCAACCATTGAATTTATACGTAAGGACGCGTATTTAACCCCAATGAAAGATCATAATTTTTCTCTGGAGTGGTTAAATTTCTTTATGGTATTGGTATTCAACAAATAAACCGTCTACTTCTCTATACAATTTACTAAAATTAATACATTAAAGCTTCCATAAATTTGAAAAATAAACGGTTAGCAGGAAGTCTTAGCGATTGACCGGAGTTAAAATTGAAATACACCCCAGTTTTTACTCTCCTCTACTTTCAATTTAAAATCATAATGCAATCGGCTGAGATGATGCCGCTGTACAACAAAGCGCAATTTTTTATCACGTTTAATCTTTAACTTACCTTTAGGCTCTTCTGTACTTTTAAAATTACGTTTCTCGTGATATTGCTTTCGTGTATCCATGTTTTTAGTTATTGATGTACATGAAACCCTCGAAGGGCTCTATCCTACCTGAATGAAAAACTAGGTGATGACAAACTGATTCCATTCAATCTTATAAACGCCTACGGGTATCCTTTTGTTAGTTTTGACCGGTAACCTTTTTTCAACTTCTAGCAATATAAAGTATAAACGCACACTCGTCAAAATATACGCGATTGAAAACTGCACATAACCTTAATCCCCTTAGCCATAGAGAAAAGTATAACAGATTTTATTAATGAATACTTATATTTACGGTAAATCAATCTATAAAAAAATGAACAAAATTTTTATGCCCTGCTGTATCATCAGTATGAGCCTAATGGGTTCTTTAAGCTTCGCCCAAACGAAATTCCAACCACAAGACACCGAGTTTTACACTCCGGTGCTCCGTACCGTAACAACAAGTGAAAACAAAGCACCTTCTGATGCAATCGTTCTTTTCGACGGCTCCAATCTTAACCAGTGGGTAAGTTCCAATAACGTCAAAGAGCCCGCTAGTTGGAAAGTACAAAATGGCATATTCACATCAACGCCAAAAACAGGAAATATCCAGACGAAAGAAAACTTTGAAGACTTCCAGCTCCATGTAGAATGGAAAGTCCAGAAGTAATTAAAGGCGAAGGACAAGGAAGAGGAAATAGCGGCATCTTTTTACAAGGGCAATATGAAGTTCAGGTCTTGGACAACAATAATAACCCGACCTATGTCAATGGACAGGCGGGATCGATCTATAAACAACAGCCACCTCTCGTTACTGCAGTCAAACCAGCGGGACAATGGCATACCTATGATATCCTGTATACAGCCCCACGCTTTAATGCAGATGGTGTATTAATCAAAAAAGGAATAGTAACCATTATACATAATGGAGTTGTCGTGCAGTATAATACGCAGATCGAGGGAACTACAGAATACATCGGATTACCAAAAACATTAGTTCACGGTCCAGGTCCGATCGTATTGCAAGACCATGGCGATCTTGTTGACTTTCGCAATATCTGGCTGAGACGTCTTTAATTAGTGAACCCTATAAAATAACAATGGCCGAGTGAATTACACCCGGCCATTTTACATGCATATTTATAGCTTGTACCTGTAAAACTGTTTTTACAGGATACAGACTACACTAGTTTGTTCCCGAATAAGGGTTTTGATCAGCTTCGGAAAGAGCCGTATTATTGGCAATTTCCAATTGCGGAATTTGACAGAGCATACGGTAGTCATTAGAAGGAAAAGTTCCGGTTGGTGCCGGACTGCTTGCAACATAACCGTTCAAGTTCGTCACTCCCCAAGTGTAGTGACCCTCTAGATAAGTTGCAGTTTCCTGAATACGAACCAGTGGCTTTTGCAAGCGCAATAAATCATAAATTCCAGTAACTCCCTCACATAACAGTTCCTTGCGTCTTTCCACATAAATAGCCTCTAGCAATGGAGTTCCAGAAGCAGCAACTGTCAAGCCTTTAACACCACGAGCCGTCTGCAATCTATTTAAATAACCTAAACCCTCACCATTATTCAATTGAGCTGAAGCCTCGGCCATAATCAGTAACATCTCAGATCCACGCATTAAAGATACCTCAGGTCTTGTATTTCCCTGTTTAGCACCATTCGCATCACCATAATGTTTGTACTTATTATACGCCCATTTTGTCGACCATTCTTTAGAAGCATTTTTGGTACGTTTCCAGAACTGGTAGCGATCTTCCGTTTTTTCAAACAGTTTTTCATATTGACCATCAGCAAAAAAGTCTAAAAATGAGTAAATAGGTCCATCCGTATACCCCTCACCATAGCTCTCATCCTGGTTATACCAGAAGTTAAATTGTGTTCCTCCACCTAGGTTATTGGTCGTTGTAAATGGAACTGCCCTCATCACCTCAGCATACTTGTTTGTAATGGCATCATCAAAACCAGACTGATACTGTGTCTTAGTCATCAACTGACTATAATTTGTATAAGCCGTTTTAGCCTCCTGATAAGCACCCTGCCAATTGTTCATCACCGAATATACACGTGCCAATTGACCTGATACCACATACTTATCAATGGTCCATTTATTAGGCTGTGTATAATTAGCCAGTAACGCTTTCGCATCCGTCAGATCTTTGACGATCTGCGTATACGTCTGCTCTACGGTAGCACGAGGTAAATTTTCACTGTCCTTAGGACTCAACCGTAAAATAGCACCTGGTTTTTGTTTAGCCAGCATATAAGTTTGCTGATAATTTTGAATCAGGTGGAAATAACAAAGACCACGCATAGCCTTTGCCTGACCCATAATCTGGTTTTTAAGTGTCTCCTCTCCTTGCGCCGCTGGCAATGCTTCAATAATGATATTGGTTTGATTGATGATTTTATACATCATGGACCAGATGCTGCTCGATAAACCAGTGGTTTGTGTTTTTTGAGGTTCATAGGTATATGCTGTCACCTGATTGCCTCCCATATTGGTGTGGCTCACAATATCAGCACCCCCAAGATCAACATACATCTGCAAACCCGGTAAACCTGCATATACGCGGTCCGAACCTTTATCATTGAAATACAGATCTCTGTAAGCAGCAGTCAACACACGCTCCAATTGTGAAGCGCTTGATAAAACAACAGTCTCCGAAGTCGCTGTTGAAGAATTAGCATCCAGAAAATCCTTACAGCCTGTTTGCATTAAAACAACTGTTCCTAATGCGATATATTGTAAACTTTTAACGATATTTTTCATTTTCTATTCTTTCTTAAAATGACACTTGTAGACCAGCCATATACACTCTTCTTGAACCCTGGATTCCGTTATCTTTATCTGCAGAACCATTATAGTTATTACCAGACAATGCCGTCTCCGGATCAGAATAACGATTCTTAGCCGATCCAAATGTTAACAAGTTGTCCCCAGAAACATACAGACGCACTTTAGATAGTCCTAATCTTGCCATTGTCGCTGTAGGTAACGTATAACCCAAAGAAACATTTCGAAGTCTCAAGTAATCGTTATCAAACACATAGAAGTCAGAATTTTTACGGGTACTCGCATAGTCATCATTCGAAAATTTAGGTAACAAAGCCTGATCGCCCGGTTTACGCCAGTGGTCACTAATCAAATCCTGGATCACACCAACTCCACCACGCACTGCTGTACGCTCCACATAAGCATAATCAAACATTTTAGATCCTAGCGAATAGTACAACATGAAGGACATATCCAATCCTTTATAATTAAACGCATTGGTCAAAGAACCATATACCTTTGGCAAAGCAGACCCTATACGTTGATAATCATTAGACGTAACATCAGCATTATAGTTTTCCGTCATTTTCCAGTTTTCACCATCGCGTATCCAGTAACGCATGTTTCCTGTTTCAGGATTAACACCCGCATTTTTCACCATATAAAATTCATACAATGAATATCCTTCAGCAAGTTTATAACCAGCACCACGATTTTCGTAAGTAAATTCACCTCCAGGCAAATAAGTGATCTCATTCTTCAATGTCGAAAGATTCGCATCGATTTTCCATCTAAAGTTTTCTGTACGGATCGCATCAGCACCCAAAGAAAATTCAAAACCCGAATTTTTCAGATCACCTAAGTTTGTATTCAGACCATTGGCATTACCAACCTGTGCAGACAAAGGAAACTCTTTGTAATACAATAAATCGGAAGCAGTACGTGAGTAATACTCAATCGTACCATAGATATTTTAAAAATACTGAAATCAAATGCCGCATTAAATTGCTTGTTCTTCTCCCAGATCAAGGCAGGCGTCGCAAATGCCGAAGGCCTTAACCCAGCTTGACCATACAGATCATTTGCTTCATATACACCTTGGTAAGCGTAGTAGATATCACCGCCACCAACTCCATTAGCACCTCGACGGCTCAACTTATCGTTACCGGTAGTACCATAACTGGAGCGGAAGGACAGATTATCCAGCCAGCTCACATCCTTTAAGAAATCTTCCTTAGCGATCTGCCAGGAAAGACCTGCCGAGAAGAAATTCCCCCAGCGGTTATCCGGATGAAAACGGGAAGATCCATCACGACGGAATGAACCCGATAGATAGTATTTACTGTTATAATTGTAATCTAACTTTCCGAAATAAGAGAGTAAAGCAAAGCGGTCTTTATTGGACTGTACCTGCCAGTTCTTTGTTGTCGAACTCAATTCATACTGCCCCAATTGCATAATCCCTTCTCCATAACCATAATCGTACAGACTGTTGTTGGTATACGATTCCTGACCGGCCAATGCAGAAAAATTATGATTACCAAAATCCTGATTCCAGCTCAAGATATTGTTAAACGTCACTGATTTCGTGTTCGTATTCGAGCGCGTCGCATTTCCACCATTCGTAAGCACGGTTACACCATAAGGAGCAAGCTGACCTGCACCATGGACTGCAGATCCGTACAAAAAGTTTTTCTAACTGTTATCGTCAATACTTAGGCTCGTTTTGAAACTCAAGTTATAAGGCAAAGTAACCTGAGCAAAGAAACGGGATGCTATCATCGTACGCATAAAATTATTGAAATCTTCATCATTGTCATTATTCCAATAATCGCCATTATTCTGTAGCACGTTAGCTCCAAAGAAATTATTGACATAATCCCCATAATCGTACATGCGCTTACCTGTTTTTTCGGAGTAAACCCAATCTGTATTATCGCGATTACGTAAATAAGGCGAATACATCGATGTCGTAAACACTAAAGCACGTGCAGCACCAGAAACATTCTGTCTCGATCCACTGTAAGACACATTTCCACCCGCCTGTAACCATTTATTGATTTGTGTCGTCACATTCGCCCGAAAACCATATCGTTTAAAGTACTGATTGGAAGCATATCCTTTATCATCTAGATACGAAGAAGAAAGGAAATAATTCGTCTTCCCATCACCAGCAGTTCCAGACACATCCATTCCATAATCCTGTCTTAGTTTTCTAGAAAAAACAGCCTTATACACATCATAATCCTCTTCATTCCAGATCATTTTCAAGTTTGGATTGATATACGGATTACCCTTACCATCATGCAGCACATAGTCTTCATTGATATGCTGAAAAGGAGAAACATAAGTTTCTTCACCTTTCGAATTTTTCACCTTTTTAAGCAGTTTACTCAAGACATTTTCTGAAGCCCAATCTCCTGCCTTATCCGATGTTAAGTTATTTTTATAAAATTGATCATTATACATCGCCTCCCAGGTATTCAATAATTGTTCCTGCGGAGAAGCCTTCGTCGGATTTTTAACTGCATTGTCCGAAGTACCCCATGCCGATCTAAAATTCAATTGCGGTTTAGCTGTTTTTCCCTTTTTAGTTGTTACAACCACCACACCATTTGCTGCACGCGAACCGTACAATGATGATGCTGCAGCATCTTTCAATACCGTAACCGACTCAATATCCGAAGGCGATATTGAATTCAGCTGGCCATCATAAGGCATACCATCCACCACATATAGCGGATTAGAATTACCCGACATCGAACTGATACCACGAATCTGAATACGGGTATCACCACCTGGATTACCTTCATTGTTCACAACATTGACACCGGGACTCATCCCTGCAATGCTTCTGCAAATCCCGATCCTGATATTTTCTCCAACTGATCCGATTTCACTACCGAGGCAGATCCTGTAAAAGTCGATTTTTTGGCGGTACCGTAAGCAACTACAACAACTTCATCCAGATCATTTGATGTCGACTCCAGTTGCACATTCAAGGTACTTTCCCCTTTCCATTCAATTTCTTTCGATGCATAGCCCACATAGCTAATCACAATCTTAGAGCCTGCCGGAATAGTCGCTAGAGTAAATCGACCTGAAGCATCCGTAAAAGTGGCGATCGATGTACCCTTTACTGCGATAGATGCTCCCGAGATCGGACCAGTGGCATCTTTAACAACTCCAGATATCTTAACTTGGTTGCTTTGATACTCAGACAGCGTACTGGCGATCGACGTGTTAAGATCACCAAACCCGAATACCATAGAAAAGGCTAAAACATGAAATAGTTTAGAATTTTTCATTTAATTTAGTTCGTTAATGTTTGTTAGTGTGCATGATTCTATATGAATAAGCAGAAACAAATAAATAAAATATTTTTAATAAAAACCACTAATTGCATAAACAATTTAAAATTTACTCAACATTTATTAACAAAACAATAACAAAGAACCCACATTCATTGCAATAATCGCAACACAAAACCCTTCACTATAAAGAGCTAAATAGTAGAAAATGACCTTATTATGCTAGATTACCCTTACTTGCATATCAAGTTGAATTTGAAAAATCAAGGGTTTTCAGTACAGTCATGCTAAACTGATAAAAAAATGGATGGAGAGGCTATTGTAACACTAAAGTTAACAAATACTTTACTTTGGTCACCGATCCTTTTTTGTAAAACGATGTACTGTCCGTGTCAATTAAATTGTGAAAAATAGCATAACAAAACATATTATAGTTTTTTTTGTGAAACATCAAAAATGAAAGTTAAATTCGCGAAAATCTTTTTGAAAAGTCCTTTTAAAATAAAAAAATCATTAAACTATGTTAGCTGATATTCTTATTTCACTGATTTTACCATCCATCACTATTTGGACATTTGCTCTCGCACGAAAAAAAGAAAATTCATTTGAAAATACACAGCATGGCGTCAAAATACTTAAAAACCATATTCTCTTTGCCATACTAGGTTATTGCATAGGTTTAATATTTGTATTTTTTATAGGCTTAGGCTATTATTTCAATTGGGATATGGGACAAGATAGCTCCTGGCTCTTAATTTTATTTTCAGCGCTTCTCATGGCTAGCTTATTTTACGGATTCCTTTATATAACAAATTATTACCACAATCATAAAGTATACATAGGTGAAAATAAAATATCTGTGATCAATGCTTGGGGAAAAGCTAAAACAATCAATTGGGATGAAATCAAAGATGCAGAATTTGACAAAACCCGGCATGAAATACGTCTCTATGCACAAGATGGTACAAGCGTAAGTATAAGTGGATTGCTCTATGGGTTGGCCGCATTTCATGCAAAACTTGCAAAACATAAACCGTATTTGGTTGCTAGAACCTTACGACCTCAAACATGGTAACCAGTTATGAAATTAACTTTCATTCAATCAAAAAGCGTCGCTAATCAGATTTGAAACCTTTTTTAATTTCCTCAGATTACGACTAATCTTTAGATATGTAAACATTTACTGAAAGCATAGCACTCTGACATCTCTTAAGAGTATTCCACATCATTTGCAAATAGCTGTAGAAAAATCTGTAACTTCGCAGGATTATGGGTTACGCAAAAGAAAGAAAAAAGCTTGAGAAGCTTTCTGAAAAAACAAATGAACTTCAACATTTTGATAGTGCAAATTTAGCTGTCATCACGGATATATTTGAACAATATTCACACACGATAAGAATACTAAAAAATAAAGATACCGCAACATTTAACGATCTTTATTTAAATGAACTGCAAGCTGTAAAGACAGCTAAGACAGCTTTAAAAGTATCTGAAGAAGTAGATCGTCAGATCCATTTCATGGCATATAAGGAAGTATTATTGGATGCGATTAAGAAGACAATTCAAGCAACACTAGAGGTCGCTTAAAATATGTCGGTCTATTTTGCAATAGACAAAACCATTTAAAAGATAAGGGTTGTTCAAGTATTGAACAACCCTTATCTTTTAAATCAACACCCCCATTATTTGACAGTGGCAAAAGCATCAATAATTTGCATTAACGTGACCGCTTCTTCAATCGGACTTGGATTGGCCCCCTTATCCTTAAAGAAATCAACTGTACTTGCAATCATAGGAAGCTGTATATTTTCGGGATGATCAAATGTTGTTTCCTTCTCCCCACTTTCATTTTTCAAAATAACCTTATTACCAAAAATTGAAAATCTTAAGCTCCCCGCTTCCCCCACTATTTCGCAGCAGTCCACGTTATCCGACGGTGCTACATTAAAAGACCAGCTTCCATTGAAAACGATCTTTTTATCAAATAAGATTGTGCCACTTGTTTGATCAGCAACAGCACTATCTGGTGATTGAATGACACTAAAACCATCATAAAACAAAGGCATTCCAAAGAAATAGATCATCAGATCCAATTGATGTGGCGCAAGATCAAAAAAATAACCACCACCAGATACCGCAGGATCTGTACGCCAATCAGCAGTTCCCTTAGTAACTAAAGCCGGAGAACGGCTCTGCCAAAGACGCAATTCTACCATCCGCACACTACCAATAAGACCATTATTGATCATTTCTTTAATTTTTAAAAATAGCGGAAGCTGTCTGCGATAATGAGCAACCACCAATTTACTTTGATATTTCTGAACAGCATTTGCCAAAATCTTCGCTTCATCCGCATTAAGCGCCACAGGCTTTTCAACATACACATGTTTACCGTGCTGCAATGCTAAAAGTGCGTATTCCAGATGCGAAGATGGAGGAGTTGCAATATAAATGGCATTAATTTCGGGATTGTTTAATATCCCGGCAACATCAGCATACCAAAAAGGAACCCGATGCCTACACGCATAATCAGCAGCTTTCTCAGCATCTCTACGCATAACAGCAAGCAGCTCACTACCCGGTACTTTATTAAATGCTGGTCCGCTCTTTTTTTCAGTTACATTACCACAGCCTATTATTCCCCATTTTATCTTATTAGTTTCCATAAAATACGCTTAAAATTATCGGGCCATTACTTTTCTAAACAAGGTCTTAATATGATCAATTTCTTCCTGATGGAGCGTCTTTTTTCGACAACCAAAATATAACGTATTTTTTAGTTTTTTATCCCCTTCCCACACCAGTTGGATCTGCCCGTTATCAATCTCAGTATTACATAAAAAATCAGGAACAACAGCCAGACCTCCACCTGCACTCAAACAACGTACGATAGAATTCAGATTGGGGACAATATAATTAGGTCTAAAATCTGGTTTCTTACCAAAATTTAAGTTCCAAAAATTAAAAAGATGTTCCATATCGCCAGTTGTACCGTACCACTTCTGCTGCTTAAGCCACTCTTCAATAAAACCTTTATTTTTTGTTTTCAGGACTTCTTTAAAAACGTCTATATCGACCTCTTTACCCCCTACAAGTACTATTTTTCATATGAAAACGGTTCATGCTCAATATTGGCCGACACCCCCTTTTTAGGGGTGATAATCAGATCTAAAATACCTTTGTCCAGTTGATCAAGCATCTCAGGATACTCGCCGAAACTGATGATCAGATTAAAAGGAAGTGTCGAGACATACTGTTCCAAAGTAATCTGAAAAGTTTCAAAACACATGCCTACACTGATGGTCGGAATATGTTTCTCTGTTGACCGCTGAAAATTCTTCTCCACCTCCTCCAGTTTTGTTAAGGGCTCGACCAACGCATTATATAATACTTTTCCATGTTCTGTTGGGATCATTTTTCGACCTGTACGGTCAAACAACTTATTTCCAACATAGGTTTCCAGTGAACTTAAATGCAAACTAACACCAGGTTGCGAAATAAATAAGATTTCTGCTGCACCTGTTAATGTCCCTGTCTTATAGATCGCTTTAAATGTGCGGTACCATTCTAAATTAACCATAGTATCAAAAATATGATGTAAAAATACTAAAAGTATCATAAAAATGATAAATCGTTAACGATATAAAAATCATGTAGATGAAAAATCCGCATTCTTCCACCAATATAATTCACTCTTTTTAAGAATATTAAAAGAACATCATGCTAAGCAATAAACCTTTATTGCCCACAATGGCCCCTATTGAACACGACAACTGTTACAACGTAGCAACTGAAAATACAATTATTATAAATATGATAGTTAACTATAATTTATCCTATTTCTATAATAACACAAAGCCCAATACCTTTGTAACAGAAATTTAAAATAAAATGAAATATTCACGATAGCCAAACAGCAATAAAAATAATCTGGATATCCATATGCACATTAAAATACAATTCATTTACATATGAAAAATATATTAATTATCAACGCCGGACAATCATTCGCACATTCAAGCGGACGGTTCAATAAAACAGTAACCGAAAATACAATCGCTTTTTTTGAGAAATTTGATTCCGTTGAAATCAAAGTAACCCATATTGCAGACGGTTATGATAATGACGAAGAAGTTCAGAAATTTGTTTGGGCAGATTACATTATCTACCACACTCCGATGTGGTGGTTCCAGGTACCAAATGCTTTTAAAAAGTATATTGATGAAGTGTTTACCGCAGGGCACCGCACAGGGATATACCACAGTGATGGCCGCCGTTCTGAAAACCCGGACATCAACTACGGAACTGGCGGTATGCTGCAGGGGCGCAAATATATGGTGACCAGTAGCTGGAATGCGCCAAAAACTGCCTTTACGCTACTTGGAGAGTTTTTTAATCAAACCAGTGTTGACGACGGACCTCTATTTGGTTTCCACCGTATGAATGCATTTGCATCCCTTGAAAAATTAGAAAGCTTTCATTTCCATGATGTGGAAAAAATGCAGACATATTACGTGATATGGAAGCCTACCAAAAACACCTTGACAACATATTTACGCCACAATTAACATCGCAATTAGTATCATGAAAATACATTTAACAGCCATCATTAAAACAAAAGATGAGCATAGAGCAGCAGTTCTTTCCGTATTGCAGCATATGGTAGAACAAACCCGAAAAGAGGATGCCTGCGAACTATATAGCCTGCATCAAGGAATTGATGACAACAACCTGTTCACCTTTTATGAAATCTGGAAGAGCCAGGAAGGTTTAGATGCGCACAATCAGCAACCCTACATCCAGGCGTTTGGTCAACTTGTAGCAGATAAGCTTCAGGAAGAACCGATCGTACTAAAAACAACATTAATATAAAAATAACCACACAATGGAATATAGAAAATTAGGAAATACAGCATTAGAATTATCAGCCATTACGTATGGATCATTTGCCATTGGAGGCAATATGTGGGGCGGAAATGAAAAAGAAGACTCCATTGCTTCCGTACACGCATCACTTGATCACGGTGTGACCAGTATCGATACTGCGCCTTTCTATGGATTTGGTCTCAGCGAAGAAATGATCGGCGAAGCTATCAAAGGAAAAGACCGATCAAAAATACAGTTACTGACCAAATTTGGTTTGGTCTGGGATGGTAGCAACCACGGAAAAGGTGAATTTTTCTTTGATGCATCTGATAACGGTAAAACAATACCCGTGTACAAATTTGCATCCAAAGCCAATATCATCAAAGAACTGGAAGAAAGTTTAAAACGTTTGGGCACCGACTACATCGATCTATTGCAGATCCACTGGCCAGACTCAACTACCGCTATCAGTGAAACGATGGAAGCCTTAGAAATGCTTATTCAGCAAGGAAAAATCCGTGCTGCAGGTGTCTGCAACTACAGTGTTGATCAATTAAAAGAAGCATCAGCAACACTTACCCTGGCCAGCAATCAGGTTTCATACAGCATGCTCAACCGCAGTATTGAACATGACCTGGTTCCTTATGCATTGGAAAATCAAACCGGCATTATCGCTTACAGCCCGATGGAAAGAGGCCTGCTGACCGGAAAATACTTGACAGAAAACACTTTAAAACAAGATGACCACCGTAACGGTTATTTCTCACAGTTCGATCTCGAAAAAGTAAAAAGTCTGATCGCAACACTTCAACCGATTGCGCAAAACAAGGGCGTTACGGTAGCGCAATTGGTGTTACGCTGGACGACCCTGCAACCTGCAATTACCGTGGTATTAGCAGGTGCTAGAAATACAGCACAATCGATAGACAATGCACAAGCAATGGATATCAATTTTACGGCAGAAGAACGCACTTTGATTGATAACGAACTATCAAAACTATAAGTTTACGATGAATACCCAATGGGTAGCAAACAAACAAGACCAGCGGTTCTGAGCGCTGGTCTTGTTTTATATTTTCAAAATATAAGCCATTATACAGCGAATAATAAATCACAATTATTTGCCATAAAATCATATTTTTACAATCATCAAAATGGGAACTGCTTTACCATTTCTAAGGCAAGATTTTTAAACAGATCGACATATTTTAATATGAATTTTAAACAAAAAATACTTCATTTCTTATACCCATTGATCAAAAAACTTTCAAGATCAGGAAAGATGGGAACCATCCTATACAATACCTCGGGCAAAGAAGCACCACAGTCCTTTTACCAGCTAACAGCAGTAAAAAGCAATGGTACGTCTATAGATTTCTCAGACTTTAAAGGAAAGAAAGTAGTCCTTGTCAATACCGCTTCTGATTGTGGATATACACGCCAGTATGAGGAATTACAGGCATTACATCAGAAAATGGGCGACCGAATTGCCATCATTGCCTTTCCGGCCAATGATTTTGGAGAGCAAGAAAAAGGAAGTGACAAAGATATCGAGCAGTTCTGTCAAGTAAACTTTGGCGTCACGTTTCCAGTCACAAAAAAAGCAATCGTCATAAAATCCAGCGCACAGCATCCCGTATTTGTATGGCTCAGCCATTCCACGCAAAATGGATGGAATGACCATGCACCCGATTGGAATTTTAGTAAATACATAGTCAATGAAAATGGCAACTTAAGCCATTATTTTGCGTCTGGCATATCTCCTATAGATCCAGTATTTTTAAAAGCATTAGAAAGTTAAAATTTTATTAAAACATCGCTTATGTTTAGCTGCCAGAGATTTGACTAGGTATTTATTTCAAAATCTATTTAAAATTTTTCATTAAATTCATCGCATAAAAATGATTCGACTGATGAAAAGAGCAATAATATATTTTAAGATTATAATTTTCTATCTCTTTACGCTCATTGTATTTGCCCTAGCTTCTGGTGTAACAAAAAACAGCACCAATCCTGACCTATTTTCACTAGGACTTGCCGCTACACTTACCTTCATAATTGCTTACCTCTTTACGTAATGGGATAAAATTAGTTTAACAAAAATCGGAATCCAATATAATCAGAAAAGTATAACTGAATTTGGAATAGGTATTTTGCTAAGTGTTCTGATGGTAATCACGATGACAGTACTACTGACATATTTTACTGATCTTACATTCGAAAAATCACGATCTTTTAATTACAAACTTCTTACCGCTAATATATTTTTATATTTTTTTTATCCTGTCGTGAAGAGCTCGCTTTTAGAACATACCTTTTATGGTGATTGCGCGACAATTTAAGGCCATGGCTAGCATTATCAATTGTTACATTAGTTTTTATCGGAGAATATATTTAAACAGGCACTAATTTAAAAATGGCAATATTTGGCCCTGGATTGGGAGCAATTTTGTTCGGTTTAGCTTCTTTAAAAACAAAAAATATCGTCTTACCATTAGGACTCGATTTTGGATGGAACACCGCTCATTGGTTAATGGGATATAAAAACAATACTGGTTTATTCCATGAAACTGTACCTTTAGGATTTGAACAACAGGCAGAATCTACCGCACTCATTGCCTATACAATTACAATGGTTTTAGGCATTGGAATTATTCTATTACTATTTCCACAATCTCAAAATAGCAAAAAAATATAACAGATTTTTAATCCACAAAATACGATTTCCATTAATTTTATTACGGCCTCATCATAAATAAAATTAAGTACTGGATTCAAAAGTACATATAAATAAAGTAAACAGAAAATATAACTTGTACGCGGATATCATTTCTTAAAAATCCCCAATTTCAGCGAATGTTTTAAGAAACTAATCTTTTTATCTTTGATCAGGATCTTAATACAAATTATAAAATGGCACATCGCATTTACATCTATAATATCGACTCCCAATCTGGTGAAAGCTATCCCTATTATTTGGGAGAATGGAACTACGAAATACCACCTCTTTTATTACCTCTTTTTGCTTCTCAAATCAGGGCAAAAGGAAAACTATTATATGCAAACCGAGAAGCGGGAATTGTGTTATTAAGGCAATTCTACACGCTATTGGCAGATGAATACCAATTGCACTATAAAAAGACGTATTTCGAGCCCGTCAATCAGCTATTTGATTTGTTAGAAAATTTACCCTATGATACGTTCTTGATCGATGGTACGGATGTCTTCAATATGAATGAGGAAAGAAAATCAGAACAAGCGAAAGATTGGGTTATTGAAATCCAACAAAAAAATAAAAGTTACTTAAAGGCAACAAAATCTCAAAGCTTAAAACCGCTCGATAGTATATTGAAAGCATCAGGTTATCAAAATTTTCTTGAGGCTCTAAAAACAGATTGGATAAACTATGGTTTAGGATATTGGAATGAAGATGTTTATAAACACGATTATGCTGAAGTGTTTGCAGAAAATGATGTAAAAGGATTAAAAGATATAAAAGGTAATATCATTACACCTGCCTACTATGATGAAATATCTGAATTTGAGGATGGAATTGCAGTTATTCAAAAAAACAACAAATTTGGTTACCTAGACACAAAAGGAATAGAAATAGTTCCACCAATTTATGATGATGCATCTCATGTTTTTGAAATTTATTACGGACTAGTTTCAGATTACGATTATGAATTTAAGCATCTAGTTGGTTGTGTGACTTCTGATGATAAGGTTGGGCTTATTAACATGGTAGATCATCAATTGCTTATTCCACCTATTTATGAGGAGTTAACACATCTATATGGGAATTATTTTAATGCAAAAACAGGTAACACATACACGTTAATCAATCATAAAAATGAAAACGTCATCAATCAAGATAGTGAAACTCATTTTGATTTTGACGGGAGTGAACTTTTCTTTATAAAAATTGCAGGAACCTCAAAGCGTAAGTATTTTAATAATAGAGGGGTCTATATTGGCGATTATCTCGAAGATGTATTACATGTACTGCCCCATAACTTTTTCTATGTAAAACCAAATAAAGGGAATAAAAAAATTGAAATTATCAAATCTGATGGAAAAATTCTTGATACAGAAATAGATCAGGTAATCACACTTTCGAACTACCAGACTTTTGTTTACCGTAAGGCTAAAAAATGGTTTATTTATAATCCGATAAATGAAAATTATCTAAAAGAAGATGCTAATATTCAAAAAATTGAAATTGATTATCTGGCAAACTTCTTTAAAGATATCTACATATTATATACCGAAATTGGTAATGGAATTTTTGATGCCTTTAACAACCATTGGTTACTAGAGCCCAATGCTTCTTATCTTAAAATCGAACAGCTTGAAAAACACTTTTTAAGAGTGCACTTAAAAGATGGAATGCAATATTGGGATGGACAGACCAATCAATTAAGTCCAATCTACGAGTATGTTTCAGAAGTAATTGACCATCATAACGATGAGCTTTTCCTCTATCAGAAAGAAGAATTGTTTTGTCTTGACAAACTGATGAAAATCAGAAAAATTACACCTGAGGAGATGGGTAAATGCTATAACCAAAAAGAGAACTTAAGGGGAAAAGACTTAGCTTTTTTCTTAAAATATTACACCGGTTGGAAATCTAAAATCGGCGCAAATTACTTTCACTATTTCGATAATCAAAGCTTTTACGAATTAGGTCTTGATCTATTGAAAAAAACAAAATAGAGGAGGCAATTGAAGTTTTAAAAATAGGTGTGCAGCGAAAGCATTCTCAAATGATGACCGAATTGGCCATGATTTATACCGATACCGAAGATCAAGTTCATGCCAACCTAGCTTTAGGTCTCGAATTATATGAAAAGGCTGCAAAATTAGGAGAAAAGAATGCCTGGAACAATTTGGGATATCACTATCAAAATGGCCTGGGCTGTAAGAAAGATATTGATAAAGCAGTAAATGCATACACTAAAGCTGGAGAATTGGGCAATGGATTAGGATGGGCTAATTTGGGAGATCTTTATTACCACGGCCAATGGGTAGAAAAAGATGAAGACAAAGCCTTAGATTATTATTTAAAAGCCCAGAAATTATATCATTTCAATTCGGATAAGCTAGCCGATATATATTTTACAAAAGAAGATTATAAAAAGGTTCTACCGCTTTTAAAAAAAGATTACGATGAAGAGTTTTCACCTATTTACTATGCTATTATGTATGAACGTGGCCTCGGTGGATTAAAAATAAATCTAAAAAAAGCAATCAGCTATTACGAAAAAGCAATGCAGATAGGTGTTTATCATCATGCTGTAAACCAATTATTATATTACTATAGACCTGCTTCAGAATATGCTAATGAAGTTCAATTTGCAAAATGGTATGCGTATGCAGAAGAAAATAATATCGAGATAGATCTGAAAATCCTAGGTCTTGACAAACAGCGAAAAGATACATTAGGTTCATTTTTTAAAAATTTGTTTAAAAAATAACTGAAGCATAAAAAAAATCTGCATAAAGCTCTGGAATAAATAGCTTTATGCAGAATATAGCAATATTTACAATTTAAGCAGCATAGTCAATTCTATAAGGAAGCACAGCATTATAGGGTTTTAAATTAAATATTTTTAATCGACTGAATTGTAATTGCTATAAGCATTACATCGGCAGATCAACACGAACACCATTTTTCCAATAACATGGCTTATAATTTACAGGAACGTCTCCTGTTGAACCTGTTACATAAACATCTTCACCGTTAATAAAAATTCCTGAAGCTTGAGCATTATCTTCTAATTCGTGAAGAACGCCGTTTTTCCAATAACAAGCAGTATGACCAGTACTGTTTGATTGATGTTTATTAATTAATCCAACAGCATAGATATCATTGTTCGATTGTGTAATTTGCAGAACTTCACCATAACGTTCATCCAATACAACAAGTTCTTTATTTTTCCAATAGACCGGAAAACCACAATTACCACCTATATAAACTATATTTGCACTACCTTGAAAAATTGTTGTTACTTCTTTAAATATTCGTTTGCTCGGCAACGGTAGTTCTTCTGGAGCAGATACACCATTCCAATAAAAAGGTTTACCTATAGCTAATGAGCTTCCTCCGAAATTTCCAGAAACCTTTCCATACATTCCTGCAAACAATGGTTTATCATTATACATTGTCATAGTCCGTAGGACCCCCACACTATCACTATTCATCTTTACCTTCACATTGTTCTTATAATAATACATAACGGTATCTAACAGGAAGCTACCTTGGTCCATCTGATAGGATTCCTTTGCTCCTGACTTATTTTTATATTCAAAATTTATTCTTGATTTATCATCAATAGCTTTACGATAAAAAGTTCCATTCGGAATATTTTTAATAAATGTAGTCGCATCTATCTTTAGACCATCTAACCAATAGACTGTACTAACTTCACCAACAAAGGATCGATAGCCACTAATTGCAACGTGGCCATCAGTCGCGATAATGGATAGACCATTACTTAAGAGCTCCTGTTTGACATCAGATTTTTTACAAGAAAAAAATAGAAATATAATTGAAAATATAGCTAAAAGGCGACTAGGATATATGCGACTCATCATCAATGGAGTTTATGTTTACTAAAATTGATTAGTTGTATTGTCAAAGTTAAAAAAAATATAAAGATCAAGCATATATTAATAGTACTTTTTACAGGCTAAATATAGTTGTCGTTTGGTTAGATGAAATGAGTTAAGGATAAGAAATTGTTGAAATAATATAGATTAGATCAATTTATTCTCTGTTGCAACCCTTACTAATTCGATCATATTTTT
>NZ_ASZT02000064.1:0-28474 GCF_001006065.1 Sphingobacterium sp. IITKGP-BTPF85 | reverse complement strand
GATATAGACATAGCTATAATTCGGAATCTCTTTGATCTCGATCATACCCTGATGAAAGTCTGGAAACCGGCGTTTATACCGCGCATTCATGGCACCATAGGTATTTAAGATCAGGGAATACCTACCTGCAGGAATTGCCGTTTCACCTTTGATTTTCACATCGCGAATAGCGTCTTCCAATACATAACACACAAATTCTCCATCGATATAGAGATGAGACAGGGTACTTTGCTTCCCCTGTCTGATTCGCTGTACCAGCACATTTCCCATACCGTTTTAGCGAGCTGTTAAACTGACCACATCACACCAATCACCGATCCCCCTTCTATTACGTGCACGTACCCTTAGGTAGTAAACATAACCGGGTTTAGTAGGCGAAAAAACATTCCCATAACTCGAACTCGCCTGAAAAGTCTCTCCCCATATCGGTTGTTCAAACTGATCCAGTTCATTCGATACCTGATACTCATACAAGATCGCCTCTTTAAGAGGCTTAAATCTGATCTGCAACTGATCACGCTGTTTTCCATCAAGTAATGCCACCTCTTTGACCACAGCAGGTACCTCTACGTTTCTAGGGTCAAGCTCCAAAATCAATCCCGAGCTCAATAAGATGGAGCGGGAGCCATCGGCAACGGTATTCACATAAAAAGCAATACTCCGTAAACTTTGGACCAACGCCTTCTTGCTCTCATTCTTCTCTTCAATTTCCAAAAGACTTCCACCGCGGCTCGCTTTCTGCCATTTCAGTTTAAAATCATCAGCCTGTGTTTTCAGATCAGCTAATGGAATGGGCAAATCGGTCAAAAGTGTGTGCCCATCCAAACAGTCAAGCACCTTTCCGATCATGGTATTGAACTCATGATCGCTGATTCCTGAATAGTCCAGGATTACTTTTTTCTTTCTCATATCACTAGGTATTTTTGAGCTTTCGCTCCGTTAAAAAATTAGTTTCAGATGCACTTCCGGACGAACATCATGAAGCAAACATAGCCGTGGTGCCTGCAAGAAATGGAACTTCCGGACACTAACGGACATTAACGGACGACCGAGCGGACTTCCGGACAAACAAATTCAAAAGCTTTGTAACAAAAGTTGATTCCAGACAATAATCAAGACATATATTTGATGTAGCACATCAAAGTGGGGTACTATTTAACTTTTAGCATTCCGTACTTGGGAACAATCATCAGAAAATTTGTTAAAAGCAAATGCTCTTTTATAAGAAGGGCGCACTTCTTTAGAAAGATCGGCTACCAATCGACAAGACAGCACTTACCGTTTAATACGAAGGAATGATAATTTTAAAAACTCGAATACAGTTTGGGGATGAAGGTTCACTTTTTAAGATTGAGCAAGACAATATGGTTAACAAGTGAGCATCTTTCCACAATAAGTATCACCTTATTCACAATCAGGGGATAACTTTGCTGAAACTTAGATCGAAGTTTTAGAAATAGTGAGTGCTATTTTATAATAAGTGTTCCCTATTTTGCAACAGCTGTTTACAAATTGTGGATAAGTAATCCCTCATTCACAATTAGGGTATGTTTATTCACAATTTGTGGATAGCCGAAACAAAAGAGTGATTCAAGAAAGAATTGGGAATAGTCAATCGATTAAATTTTTTCGTGCTTTACTTGCTAATTTCCCCAAAATATGAGGCCCCATCCCTTTGGTTCTTTCAAATAGAGCTGCGACCTCCGATTTTAAAAAATAAGGCCGCCTTCCGACTTTCACGACTGGAAAAAGTAATATGCGGTTGACAGATTCGTAAAAAGTAGATCTACTAATATCAAGCACCGAACAGATCCATTCAATATCGACATAAGGAGGTATGTTTTCTTGTTGTACCTGTTGCTCCTTAAGATGAGGAGAAGCAAGACATACAAATTCATATATGTTCGACAGCACCTGAGGGGAGGTCGGGTCAGCAGGAAAACGCGCGATGGTCTCCTTCAGTAAGTATTCGTACGGAATATCGGACAGCAGGGGCTGCACCTCATATTGCATCAATTGGGCTAAAGTCTGTTGCATCTGTTCGATAAGCTTGATTTTTGACATAGCTACTGGGCATAAACAAGACCATAAACGGTTAGCGTACTTCCTGATGGGAGCACAATGAAAACTTGAAATTAATATTTAGTATTAATTTACGCAGACTGTTTCTTCAGGATCATAACATCCTGAACATCTGATAAAGATTTAAATTGCATTACAGTTTATTAGACATTTCCCATAAACTAAATTCCTGAAAAATCTTTCGGTCACCGACCGAGACCTTATTTGCCAGATACCGCATCTTAATTTCCCTGTTGAAAATATCAACGATATAATCCGTGTTAACCACAAATGAACGGTGGCATTGAATAAATCGTTCACGAGGCAACCGCTCTAATACGTAAGACATTGGTTTTCCGACAACAATCTTGACGGCATCTCCAAACCACAGAATACACTCCATACCATCGGCTTCCAAAAAAATAATTTCAGGTATCCGTACCAGCTTATGATGGTACATATTTCCCACTTTAACCAGAAAAATCTGTTCATTGGGTATAAGTATCGGGTACCTTTCATTCCAATACTGTTTTACTTTGTCGACAGCTTCTACAAAACGTAAGTATTCCAGCGGTTTTGGCAGGTAATCGGTCACATCATAATGATAGCTTGCAGCGGCATATTTATCCGTACCGGAACAGATGATCACCTGCATCCCCAGTCTGGACTTTCGGCTTGGCCGTTGCAGTTCTTTTATCTGAGCAATCAATTCTATACCTGAAAGATTAGCCATCACCATGTCCACTATCAATAAATCGATGGTGCCTGTCCTCACCTTTGTCAATCCCTTTTGTGGATCCACTGTTTCAAAAACTTTTACCAGTCCATCGGTCTTTGCGACATAGGCACTTAAAAAATCAATAGCGTGCTGGTCATCATCGATTATTCCAACTCTAATTTTCTTCAGCATAATATATCAAATTTGTTTTTTGTAGTCGATCGTAACCGTCAGTAGATAATGATCATCCAGCATCTCAATGAGAACCTCCGCCGTATCGGCATAATAATACCTTACAATAGCACGCCATCGGTCCATACCTGTTCCATCCGCTCCGATCTGCCAGTTTTTATCATGAGCGATCTTATTATATACTTTTATATGCATCCTGTACCTGCTCAGCTGTATCTCTAAGAGCGCGGAACCATCATACACCCCATGTTTCTGGCAGTTTTGCAAGAGCGATATAAGCATAAAACGTGGTACCAAGTGGCCTCCCAAACGGTCAGGATAAAGCAGATCTACCTGCTTCTCGTGGTAGATCTGGTTAAGCCGTTCGACCGCTTCCATCTCTTGATCCAAGGTAACAAACTGCAGTTTTTCATCCGACAAGCCATCTAACACATAATGAAGCAACCGATCAACATGTTGCTTTTCGGTTTGAGAAACAACTTTCCAAGCATATAACTGTTGCAGTAAGTTGCGTAACAGGTGTGCCACCTCCTCACGTACAAGAGCTCGAACCTTCCCTTGCGACGCATCGTGACGGAACATGTTATTGCGGATCTGTAACTTTTTGACAAGTAGCAACCGTTTTCCCATCCATACCAGAGCACTTATCCGCGACTCGAACAACACGAGCAGACAAGCATATAAGCTATATTTAAAAAAGAATACAGCCAGCCCCAGTCCCACCTGCAATAGAGAAATAGGGAGATGAGGTTTATAAATAGAACTTGTCCACTGTCTGGGAAGTAAAAACAGTATAGTGACCACCAGCAGGAAATACAGCATGTATAAGCAGAATATATAAAATAGTATCTTCAAACCTCGCCGAAAATATCCCGACTTATCAACCATAAAATGTCTAACAGCTAGAAAAACACCGCTGTAAGCCAAAGCAATAAAGATAAACTGCACAAAGGGTAGATCAACAAAACTAGCATGATTTACCTGATAGAATAAAAAGCTGTAGCCTATTAATAAGAAAAATATACCGTACCCAGGTAAGCGATAAACAATTCGTTTTTCGTGCATATCAAAAAGTAAGATTTAGGTTTACAGGATCGCAAGAAATTAACTTGACAAATCATTAATATACTTGTTTTTTAAAACAATTCAAAATTCAGATTTAATTCGGTTTTCATTTTCCTCATAATATGCTGGTAAAGCAAAGCATCCACAGGATAAAAAAGTCCTGTCGCCCGTTCCAATAAAAAATATTGATCTGAAATCGGATAAGGAATAAATTCGGGGTAACTATGTGGTGTATTTGTATTTTCCAACTTTATGGGGGTAGATCGGATATCATGATGCACAAATAACCAGCCTTTCCACTGCGCTGGATAACACAGCAGATCATGGTAAAATTGCAGAAAGAGGTCCTGTAAAAATACTGTTGCATCAGTAATGATCTGCATTTTGCCAAGTTTAAGCTGTATGCCTTCATCCGGTTTAACGAGTAGCCAAATAGGTACGACCGGTATTTGATGATATTGAGCCAGTGTTGCCAGTACAGAACTTAATGACCACCATCGATCTCCCAACGGAAACTGTATGCTATGTTTCAACTGTTGTCCAACGCCCATATTTCCATCTAAATATACGAGTAGTTGCAGCCCCGATTTCAGAGCATAGTTAATATGCCAGATGGCAGCCTTATCTTGCACATTAATTAAACGGATGTTTTCACTATACTGCGTTAAACTAAGTTCTTGGCTATAGTCGTCATATACCTGTTGGCTCACCAAGACATAGAGCTTCACATTTAACCGGATCAATAGATGAGGCAATAAATGGTAAGTTCCCATATGAAAAGAAAACCAGATACAGCCCTGTTGCGTTACATCGAGCTGTGAAATAATAACGTGTAATTGTCTGTTCAGATCTTCACGGTATTTTTTGGTCAAAACGAGACGCTGCAACGACTGCTGCGTTTGCATCATTTCATAACACTGTGCAGTCGTCAGTTCTGGGAACACCCCATATATATTGGTTGTATAATGTGCAATCTCACGGAATTTAAAAGCAGTACTGTCTCTGCACGAATGCGTGATTAGGTTCATAAACAAAGTATTGAAGGTTTGATAAATAGGCTGTCTATAAATAATAGACAGCCAAATAAACTTACAGCCAAATAATATCGCTTTTCTTTTCGTCGCCCAGGAAGGCCAAATAGCGTTTAATCTCCGCAAAAGGCTGACCTACTTCTTGAGGCAATTTCTTAATTTCCATAATAAGTGATTCGTCTCTTTTCATGATTTTTCATTTATAAATAGTAATACCATCAGTTATCTGGCGCCGATAACCGTTCATTTAGGGCCCTTACATTTACCCTAAAATCGCACTACTATCCAACTTGATGAAAATAATTTCCCAATACACATAACAGCTCTATTTACACGCTTTTAAAAGCCATAAAATATTTAACCTCTTAAAACCCCTACATTCACCTTATAAAAACACCTATTCAGAAATATTTTTATCAATTAAACAGGTAATTATTATTATAGACTAATTTTTCTTTTAATATCGAGAGAATAAGTAACATATAAGTCTAACCCGTAATAGTCTAGCCAGTTAACCCAGTAATCAGTAACATAGTAACAAGTAACGCAGTAAAAACCATGACACGCTTATCTAATTACTATAATCTAATTACAATGAAGTAACCAACTAACCTTCTAGCTATCTAACCACCTAATCAATGATCAAAACCTATCACTTTCCAATACCCCAAGTTGCACAATTCAGTGGACCAATGCACAACTTTCTGCCACAGCATCCCGATGCTACTACAGTTAGGCACGAAGCCGAAAACATACAGCTTATGGAGACCTATTTGGACTATCATTCAGTACTCTTATACCGTATTGAAGCATATGCTGAAGCAGACTGTATCTTGCCACTTAAAACAGAAAAATCAGATTTTCATCTGCTTTATGCTTTCAAATCCCCAAGTCAAATTATTATCAAAAACAACAAAAGCGAAGATCATATTCAGCTACCAGGTGGACATGGCACGTACGCCTATGTACCAAAAGGAAAATTTTCCGTCCACCTTCAGTACGGTCATTATCTTGTCTATGGTTTATTAATTGATGTAGGTTTTATTCGAGCTAACATCTTTCCCTCACATAGCTTTCTCTATGAATTTAGAACCGCACGATTACGGGATAAAAAGAAATTATTCCAGACCCCGATCTGGCCTATCAAAGAAAAAACGAGTTATCAGATCCAGCGATTAGAAGAGATTTTTTTTCATTACCATTCCGGTCATGAAGCCGAGATAATCAAAATGCTCTATATCCTATTTGACATTGCTAAGTTCAAACAATTTACAAGTTATGAATGGCTTGATCCAAATGAAGATCTTGCTAAACGTGTACGAGGCGCTATACAAGACCTCGTTAGTCAAGAATTTAGCAATCTATCACTAAGTGGATTATCTGAAAAATTCAGTATCGGACACAAACGGCTAATTGCTGTACACAAAGAGTATTTCAAACAGACTCTGCAACAGTACCTGCACGAGCTTATTATTATCAAAGCGAAAGAAAAGTTAGCCCTGTACACTGTAGGTGAAACAGCCACTTATTGTGGCTATAGCGAGGTAAGCAGTTTTTCCGATTTTTTCTTCAAGAGGGTGGGCATACGACCGAGCGCTTATCAGCAACAAATATTGACAGAAAAAAAATAAAGTAAGCAAAAGAGCCAATTACGATCAATAATTGGCTCTTTTGCAGCTTTTAAAATTGAGCTACCACTTCACAGTTACACCTTTAAAGTTAAAGGGTATTCCGCTGGCACCTCTGCCGATCAGCCTTAAACTTAATAAGCTGATATCGGGTACTTTTTCTTTTATCTCATCAAATATAACTATGAAACCATAATTGATATCCTTAACAGCATGCGCAATATGCAACGTTCCTGTCGGTTCATTTAGTGGACCAGCGTTATAGCTTTTGTATAGATTACCCTTTGGATCGACAAGGTCCTGATCTGAAAATTGGATCACCTGATCGCCATCTCCCAAATATTTTACTACGGAAAGTCCAACCCTGTCTAACTACTCAATACTAACAATCTAACTACTATGAACTAACCTTCTAACAACTTATCAGTAACGAAGTGACAAGTAAACAAGTGACGGTCATTTCTAACCAAATAATCTTCTAACCCCTTAACCTTTACAAGAAAAATTCCGAAATCAGAATACGTCAATCGCCGAAATAGAATTTTGAGATACGCTCTACCTTTGAGTAAAGATGTAAACAAAAACAAAGTGGTCATGAAAATTCTAATCAAACGATATAACCCATACATAATTGTAGCCATTGGACTGATATATTTGGTTATTTCAACCGTTAGTATCAATCGTTTCTCACAAGAGGTATTAAAAAATCAAGCTCACGATATGCGTGAAGCAGTTGTGGATTTACTGAAAACACCACAGTGGTATTATATAGAAAATAGCACCGTACCAAATCACAAACAAGGAAGCTGTTAAGCGAAAATAAAAATAAGGAAACATGAACAACAAGGTAAAAAATATCATCGGTAAGAGCATCAGTATTTTCTTGATCATCTTTTGGTTGTTTGTTGGTTTGGAGAAAGCATGGAGCTGGCAGAACTTTAGGATTTCCTTGCAGCAGCAACCATTGCCTGACTGGTCGATAGGCATTATATTTTGGCTGGTACCACTGCTAGAAATACTCACCGGTATCTTGCTGGCTTTTCGAAGTAACAAAATGCAGCGGTTAGGTTATTGGGGTTCTATTTTACTTCTATCGGCTTTTACCATCTTTATCGGTCTGGGCGTAGCTGGAGTTTATGAAAAGCGTCCATGTACCTGTTCGTCCATCTTTAATGAAATGTCCTGGGAGTGGCATCTGGTTGTAAACATTGTCTTATTGAGCATATCTATATTCGGGTTGTTAATACTTCGTCCTGCTTTATTATCCCCAGGTGATAGCGAGGGATACAGCAAAAGCGTGCGGTTGTTTTTCATGTATCTAGTCCTAATCTCAATCGGCACAGTACAGAGCAGACCATTCGGGGTGAAAACAAATGCATTTGTGATGGCCCAGAAAATGAACACCTTCCCCAGTAGTCAGGTGTATCAATTTAAAGTATTTTGACACCAATTAAAACCGCCAAAATCATATACCGACAGAGGCAACAATTATGAATTACAATTTTTAACATAACTTTTTTTTACCGTGTTTTTTTTCCACCACGTGAAATAAAAACCTGACCCATGAACTTAAAAAACATATTCAAAAAATATGCGCTGGCTATGGTAGCTGTCGCAACGATAACAACATTTTCTGCTTTTAAAGTAAGCGGTGTAAATACAGGAAAACTATTTAGTCCCACTTTATACTTTCATGGAGATCCTACGATTGCATCAGAAGTGGAAGATGAATCTCTTTGGACCACAACTCCAAATGGAGAGAATTGTAATAACACACAAGAAGCAGCTTGTTCGCTAGAAGTAGATGCCTCAGACTTAAATGGCAATACTTTAGATGCTATGAAAGTTCAAATTAAAGCTAATAAAGTTGGAAGCGGTTTCATTCCAAGTGAAGAGCCTAGTTCAAATGCTACGCAATTTAATCCTATTAATAGAACATTATAGGGAATAAAGGTCTCCCCTGTTTATCAATAATTGATTGCCACAGTAAAATGGTAGATTACAAATTGATAAACGATAGACGGCTCGTCAAATTGAGCCGTCTATTATTACTTCTTATCTTGGGTTTTGCTCAACACCAGCCAACCGAATAATATCCTCTGGCAAAGGTATAGCGAAACGATTATCATTTGGTTTTAGTTCCACCTTACCATCCGCACCTTCTCTGATCAAACTGATCATTCTTCCCTCTAGGTTGAGTCTTTTAATATCCATCCATCTCAACCCTCTAAATAATAGTTCCTTTCTCCTTTCGAGCAAAATTAAATCCAGTAAATTCGAGATATTAGTTTCAGAAAGGGGCATAAAACTAGTTGATTTATAACGTTTGCTCAAAAGTAAATTAATGTCCGCTAACGCTTCAGCTATCTTCCCTTCTCTAGCCAAACACTCAGCCCTGACCAAATACATTTCATCAGTCGCGATACCGCCAAACAAATTATTAGAACCCGTATATTGCCCTTTAAAATTTATGATCGAATTCGTCATTTTAAAAAATACAACTTCCTTAAATCGTTAACATCGTATGTACGATACAAAAGCGTATCCACACTTGAATAAGCAGCTGTTAACGTTGATGATCCGAGTTGCATATAAAAGGTCGTCTCCTTATTGAATATGGTGAAAGGATAATTAGCTGAAGGTTTTACTAAAGTCGCGTCGTTATAATCCATTAATTCATTCTTACTTTCCAAATAAGCATTGGCATAGACTAAAGCCTCCTTATATTCCCTCATGGAGAGATAAGTTCGTGCAAGTAAACCATAAGCTGCTACTTTACTTGGACGCATCATGTGACTTGCTTCGGATGGAAGTAAATCTACTGCAGACTTTAAGTCAGTGAGAATACGTGCATAGCATTGGTCAACTGACGAACGGGTAGATTTAACATTAAAATCGGAGGATTCGCGCAATACAATTCCGAGATCCGACTTTGCTGTTTGCGCATCAAAACTTTTTGAGTAATTCCACAATAAACTAAGATAAGCCGCAGATCGGAATAATAAAGCCGAACCTTTTACCCTATCCCAGTTTATTGCATTCTCTTTAATTCGCTGAATTTTATCTAACTTTTCTAAAACCAAATTGGCATTATAAACAGCAGTGTACATCGTTGACCAATCATTCGGGAAACCATATTTTGACTCCTGCCATAGATACTGCTCTTTTTGTTCTGTGGGTAGCGTTTTTAAATTTTCAATCGGGATAAACGCATTATCAGATGAACTTTCACCACTGCCACAATAATTTAAATTCATATTCTTGGAATAATCCAACAGTCCTTGTAAATCTTCCAAACTATTTGGCACCACCAATCTATTATTTGACTGTACATCTAAATACTTATTGCAGGATTGCAATATAAATTGGCATAATAATAGCATTAAAACAACCTTTTTCATATTTTAATAATTTAATTGTACTCCCAAAGAAAACACTTTAGGAGGGGTCAAACGATAGGCAAACTCCGGGTCAATCTTTTGCTTGTTACTTCTCCACAAAATTCCGAGGTTAGACAGATTTCCGTAAAATTTAATACTTGAACTGGTTCCTTTAAGCTTAAAGGTCTTTGCCAAGAGATATTAATATACTCCAGCCGGACATGATCACCCTTCAATACATGAATTTCAGATTGCGTATAAAATGAATCTCCCGAGGACACTAATGGATAATGCATTTTTGGTGTATTCGTATTACTTTCATCCCCTTCTTTTTGCCATCTACTTTCAAAATCAGGATATGCATTTCCACTTTGAAACAAGGTAAAATAGGATGTAGCAGGTTTTAAGAAATAATAGTCGCCTTTGAAACTCATATTAAATCCAAAAGAAAACGCTCTCCAGGAGAAGTTATTAATCAAGTTGCCAAAAAACTGTGGTTTTGCAGACCCATAAAAATTAATGCTTCCATCACTTGTTGATTCTTCAATAGAGGCAGCCCTTATCTTAGAATAATCAGTACTTTTTTCTCCATTTATATATCCCTGTGCCAAACCTTGCTCATTCAATCCCGCCCATCGATATGCAGCAACGGCATTAAGCGGTTTTCCAACTAAGGGCGTTATTTTATTTCCATTTCCTACATAGCCAGCACCACTCTGATTTTGAGGCTGATAATATGCAGTAGTCTTATTTGAATTTGTACTAAGATTCAATCGCGTATCCCATTTTACAACTGCGAGCGTGTTTTTGACTGATACTAAAGTCCACCCCTCGTCCCTCCATCGCTCCGACGTTCTTGATAATAGAACTATTTACACCCCATGCAGTATAGTCATATTCCATAGAACCATATAGATCTTTACCTTTTTTAAGGTAATAGTCTATCGAACCCATGATACGTCCTTTGAAGAGATTGTAATCCAAACCAACGTTAAATGTACCCACCTTCTCCCATCGTAGCGATGGATCGTTGAGTTTCGAAATATTCAAAACTTTAAATTTAGTGAAAGAATCCGTTAATATATTGGCAACAGGTTCTGGTGTCTTTGAAACATCGACATTGCCACTATACCCATATGTCGCTCTTAGTTTTAATTGATCTATCCATTTACTATTTAAGAATTTTTCCTTACCTAAATCCCAAAATGTGCCAATGGACCATAAAGGAGACCATTTGTCATTTGTTGTTGTTCCAAAGATATTCGCTCCATCTTGCCTGAAAGAGGCTGAAAGCGCATATTTATCTTTCCAAATATTTGACAAATTCACAAATGTAGAAACATAACGATTAATGGTTTTAGAAAAATCGGGAACTCCTACAATACTCTGATTCAGATCATCAGGACTTGTTCTGAAAAGCGTTACATAATCTATGGCTGCATAAGCCAACGGAATTTCATTATATCCATAAGCTGTAAAAGAATTACCTTTTACCATATTTTCTCTTATTTCAACTCCCGCAATCCCGACCAGATGATGCAAACCAAAACGTTTATCGAGATTTGCTTGTCCACGAACAGTATAAGATTGACCATCATTTTGTGAATTTTTCAATATTCCAGACTGAGGAACTGGATTAGTCACCCTACCATTAGCATCGATTTGCGTATATTTATTGATTATAGATCTTGCTTCATAACTATTTAGGGTACTAAGTACCTCCTGTCTCACAGACTGAATTTGATATTGACCAGATAAACTTAGTTTCAAAAATGGCTTCAATTGGTAAGCAAGTCCAAAAGTAGCAAACAGCTCAGTCAACTTTGAAACAGTGTTGCTATACTTATATTCCGATAATGGATAGTAAGACCAATCTAAATAGCCCGTATTATATTTTTGATCGAGATATAATTTTCTATAATTCTTCTCAAATGGAAGTTCCGCTCCCACTTCATCCAAAAATTGAAGATAAGGAACAGTTTTACCTGCATATGTCAAAGATGTATAATCAGGCTTACCATTTTTGTTATTTGTACTGGTATAATTTACCCCAAAATCAATCTGCAACTTATCCGCTGGCTTAAAGCTATTTGAAAACATTAAGTTCAATTTCCTGTTGCGCTCATCCAAGTGCGATTGATCTGTGGTATATCCAGTCGCAAATCCATAGGCATGCTTTTGTCCTCCTCCCGAAATATTCATACTGTATTGTTGGGCAAAAGGATTTTCGTAAAAAGCGTCCGCATAATTCTTAAGTCCATTTTGTTGTAAAAGCTTATTCGTGAGGTTACTCGAATCAAGAGATGTGATTAAAGCTTTTTTACGCTTATCTAGGATATCAATAACTGGAGTCATGGCTACATAACCAATACTGTTCAGATAGACATTATAATATCCCTTATCATACAACATCTTTTCAATATCAATAAAGTCTTTGTTTGACAGTTTATAAATCTGTGTCAGATCAGGTTTTTGCTTAAACAAAAAGTACTATTAAAAGAAATTCTAGCACGTTGATGGTCTTGAAGACTTCCTTTTTTAGTAGTCAATACAATCACTCCATTACCAGCTCTCGCCCCCCATATAGCCGCAGCTGCTGCATCTTTCAATATCGATACCGATTCAATAGCATTTGGATCAATATTTGAAATATTTCCCTCATAAATAAAACCATCCAAAACAATCAAAGGATCCAGTTGACCATTAATGGTACTTAATCCCCTAATGGATACATTTAATTTTTGCAAAACAGGATTTTGTATAGGTTGATTATCAAATCGAATGGCTGGCACCATATTATTCAGTCTTCCCATAATATTTGTTCCGGTCTGTTGATTCAACATTTCTTGTGAAACCACATCAATAGCACCAGTTACTTCATTCGCTTTCAATGTTTGGTAGCCCGTATTAACATCGACCATATCTAGATACTTTTCAGATTGTATCATATTCAATACAGTATTACCCTCAAAGTATTGGACTGAAACTGTCATACTCGAATAACCAATACCAGATATCAATAGAGAGTCATTATTAACTAAACCCGTAAGTGTGAATCTCCCATTCTGATCCGTTTTACCAACCGATTTCCGTAATTTAGAACGAATGGTTATATCCGGAATCGACACTTTTGTGACCGCATCCTGTATTACGCCACGCACAACTATATTCTTTTCCACCTGAGCCTGGCCCAGATAGAAGCCTACACTAAAAAGCAGTGTGAAAAACAATACTTTCATAACTATTTGAACAAATAGATGTAAGGATATTCCTTATACGCTCTGACCTTAGTGAGAATAATACCCCTTTCTTTGAAAAAATCTAATTTTTCCTTTTCACTACGAAATACAAATCCAGCCGGAATTGTCATGTCGACCCGTGTCATTTCGGACCTATCGATGACAATAGGAACTTCAAAAGCATAAGATAGTCCTGATATGATATTGTATATGGGTATATTTTGAGAATAAGATTCATTATTCACAGAACTTGCTTTGGATATCATGATGTTACTTTTGGTTTTAATTTTATCGAATTCGGGTTTAAAGCTCACCGTGTAGAATTCAACAGTATCCTTTCTTCTCTCAACAGCAATCTTAAAATACTGCGTAAAATCCTTTGTGTATAATTTTCGGAAAGCCATCTTTGAAACCGAATCTCTAGAGAAAAACTCGTACCAATACCTACTCTCATCCTTATTATTGTTTATCAAATCCAGCTTAAATTCAATTCCCAATCCCGCTTCGTAAAAAGCACTTTGAGCATCGTACCCCTGCATCTCAAATGGAAACGCATAGTTGAGCAGAAAACTTAACGTCTGATTACCTATCCTCAGGTAAGTAGTTCCATTTCTATAAATAAAGTTTGGATAACTATCTAAAAAATGATCTCTCTGTTTAGCAAAAACAGAATATTGATAAGTATTTATCGTATCAAATAATGGACCTCCTCCTCCTCTTCCTTCATCTCCAACATTGATATAATAACCTGTATTCTTTATATTTCCGTTGGCACCTTGTATCCAACTCTCAATATTACGATCTGTTAAATTGTTTGCACCTGTGGTCGCCACAAATTCACCTTTAGAATTTATAACAGCTACGGTCGGCAATACATTATGCTTAAACAAGCTTGTAAAAACAGTATCATCAGTTATCGTAGCTAATGAAGGCGTATAATTAAAATCCTTCTTATACTTTTGAAATCGCTTTGCGATACGTTCTGCTGTATCTCTATTTCGTTTACTATTGACCATAATGACTACCAGATTGTTCTTGAACCGCTCCTGGATCAATTCCAATTTTGGAATTCCTTCAATGCAACTTTTGCATCCAGTCGACCAGAAATCAAACACTATCACTTTGCCTTTATAGTCCGAGAGGTGAACCTTTTCCTTTTTTCCATTGAAATATTCTAATTCCATGGGCATTTCCCAAACGAAATCTGGAATAGATTCACCGCTCTTTAAAGCTTTAATCTCCTGCCCTCTACCCACTTTTACCGACCCCATCACCAACAAAACAGCCACAAAAAATTTACCCACCAACAAGAACCCTTCTCCCTTAGATCGCATCAGCTTTTGGAGATAGCTCCAAAGCTTGCTTATATATTTTATATGTATTTTGATCATATTTTTAGACATAATGTGCCCATACTCCAGTTCATACCGAGGGAGACTTGATTCTAAAGTCTTTTCTTAGCCCTCGGTAGAAAGGGGATTGATAAACACTGAAACTTTACTTTTAATTGTTCTCCGCTAACATTGGATAAGTCTTCCCTACTTTAGCCCCTATTTTCGTTTTCATGATCATAGTTGGCTGTTCTTGCCAAATCAGCTCAATTGATTCACCTTGATCTGTCATAAAAGACCTACTGTCTTTCACGACCGAAAGATTCTCGATATGTACTTCCAGTTGAAAGTGATCGTTCAGGTCATTCAATATCCGCTGACTATACTGCTCTCTTTCCGTATCGGCAGGTACGGTGAGCTCATAGTCGTAAAAATCAGTAATGGCAGACACCTGCTCCCGATCATTATTGGTTCTTTGCCGTACCAACTTGGATTTATCTTCACCGTGCACGATGATCTGTTCCGTCGGAAAACTCAATGGTAATCTCAGTGCAAACAAGTAGCATTCATAGATAGCCATATTCACCAGTGATATCCGGAGCACATCCTTACGTTCATCACGAACCACTGCGGTGTATGATTCGTCCTCCTTTTTAGAAGCAATCACATACGAATAGTAGCGATCTTTCGGCCGTTCGTCAGTTCTATTTTTAAGTCGGTTGCGGACTGGCTCTTTTGTCGATTCCACGACTCGCTTTTTAAAAGCTCCTTCCGGTAAAAGGCTTATCATAACAGGTTTTTTGAGGATTGGAACACGTTTTTTAGACTGGTACGAAAACATTTCTTCCTCTGGGGACAGCGCATAGCTTTCCCTTTTGCTATTTTTTAGCATTCGATTAAGTGTTACGTTAAGCTTAGTTTAGTGGGCTGGACTCTAGAAATCCAGCAACCTGCTATTAATAGCTTAACAGTTAAAAAATAAGATGGAATAAATGCAATAATATGTCTTCAGTACGTATTAAAATTGGTCTTCGTAATTGCATTCTATAATTGTAATAATAAAAACCCGATCCATAGAAATATAGAATATCTATACTTTTAATAGCAGTATCATTGTTTAGCAATAAAATATTCGTTACTTTTAAAGTGGAAAATTTAAAGAAACAGAATATCGAAAGCTTATGGCACTAACCCGCTAATATGAATCGGTAAAACCTACAGGGTATTTTGGTATTTAACAATGGCTATTCAGCATTATTAGATCACCATTCATTGGTAGATACGCCCTTTTGGTTTTTAATGGATGACAAGCTATTCCGGTTGTCGCAGCTTGTTTTTTATCAACGCATTGATAGCGCTATGCCCTGCACGATCCTGGATCGGCAGACGTAAAAATGGATTTCTGGACTTTCTATTTTTCATCATTATTTGGTTAATAAAACATTGGTTAATGAAAATAAGTCTCGTGCGGAAGAAAAGGGGAAGCTTTATATAAAAAGGCAAGCCCCGCTATTCTCCACCTAGAACCGGGTACGGCAAAGAACCCAAGACACAGTTTCGAATAGGGGAGCTTGCCCCTTCATTTTTGCTAAAATACAAAAAGAATGGGGGTTCGCAAACCCTACATCTCGTGTCTTTTGAAATTTGCCGTTTCGATTCCGAGACTACAATCAGTTAACTGACTGTAATACAAATATACAAACTGTAATCAAATAAACAAAAGTATTTAAATAAAATATTCACAGAAATATCAAAATGGGAAAAGTAATTAATTATACACTTGCTGAAAAAATTTCTGAAAGAATGGATACAATACTGAAAGAATCAGGTTTAACCCTAATTGGATTAGCTGTTTTATCAAAAGTAGGTAAAAGTGCAATATCTAGTTATCACAGCAAAAGTATCCCCATATCAGTTGAAACTGTAAACAAAATTTGTGAACCACTTTTTATTAAACTTAAAGACTTTTTCGATTTTGAAACCAATTTAATACTTAGCACAAAAGCTTTATTGGTAATAGAAAACTTTAAAACACTTAATGTAGTTAATCTTCCAATCTATTTTAAATCAACAGGATGCTCAAAACCAGTCGGTTCAGGTATTAAATGGGAACGAGAAATGATTAAATACATAATTTTAAGAACAGATTATTTCACGACAGCAAGGTCTATTGCAGAAATGACACTTGACTTTAGCAAAGACTACGGTCTTACTCTTAAATCTGGACGCCTGTATAACTTATTGAAAAAATATATTGGAAATGAACTAAAGAAAGAACCGGTCTTACGCATCAATAACGATAGTTCAAAGTCAAAAAGAACAATATTTTTATATAGTAGAGCCTAACAACTGAAGTTTGATCTCATCAACTCTTCGAATAGTTCATGATGAGTTGATTTACTTTCAATAAGCATCATGGATTGTCTTATGAATCTACGGAAATGGTGAGCGTCCAGAACAATATATCTTTTCAAAGGGAAAAAGCGAAAATTTGCAGAAAGTCTAAAGGAACTCGATCCGGTTCATTTCAAAGAGTTCGTTCCTTTATTTGATAAACTGCAATATCTAATATCAGATAAGAGCAATTTAATTGTCTAAGTGTAACAATATTATATATTTTAAAAAAAGAAATAAAAAAAAATATGCAGTTATTTTGAGCTTTTTCTTCACCTAAGCGAGAATTATTCTATAAATGAACCGTGCCATTAATATGATGTTATTCGTTTCACATAGAGCTTTAATCCTATGAATTTTAAGCCTATAATCTACAACACCACCTACAACAACATTTCTACTACAAACTGTACCATCAGTAACACCATCAATTTGGAAATTAAACTTTTCGTGATTATGTTTGTTCTATACGTACAAATAAAACGTTCAAGTACCGCCAATAGTACACATTTGAAATACTGTATTAGAGTCCAATCCTTGAAATTTCTGAGGAACACTTTACATGTAGTATTGGTATGAAAATTGAAGAAATAATAATATTATGAAAGAGATGTTAGATAGTCTAAAAAATTTTCTCGCTACTAAAAGTAGAGAGGAAGTGATGGAAATTTGGTCTTCCGGCAACTATTTAGATAAAGGAGGGCTCAAAGTTACTGAGTTCTTATCAAGTAAAAGATGCAGTATAACTTTCACAAATGAAAAAAATAATTTTGAAAGCTTCAAGATTAACAATAACTTAGGTTCGAATTCATATTCGAACCTTTTTTATTTAAATCAATCCAATGCAATCAGCATCTTTCAAAATTTCGAACTACAAGTTCACTAAAACATTATTAGATTTTTCTTTTTATAAAGAAGGTGAAATCGATGTTTCTTTTGCTGTATCAGGCACTTTTATAAAATCAAGATCTATTTTTGAATTAAGGTTTGCAATAATCGCAAAAAGTGAAGGTATTACTGAAGCTTTTGTTTCAGTTGATTGCGAAAGTATTTTCGAGTTTACTAATGTTTCAAGCCTAGCGGAAGTCCCAGATTATTTCTACACAAATAGTATAGCAATTCTTTTTCCATACTTAAGGGCTTATGTAAGTACAATTACTGTGCAATCAAATATCCGTCCCATAATTCTTCCAACTTTGAATTTGTCAGATTTAAATGAGCCTTTAAAGCAACATACTAACGAGATAGATTAGAAATTTAGGTAATGGTAAAGGATATTTTCCACACATTAACTTTCAGAGGCAATAATGATGAAGTGTTAGCTCATGGTCCTTATATATGCGATCGTGATGACGCATGGCTATCTCCTGGATATTACTTTTGGGAAGAATCAATAAAGGCTGCACATTATTGGGGAACAAATAGATTAAAATCTGATTACATCATTTGCAAAGCAGAATGTTTAATTAACGATGATAATTGTTTGGATTTAGTTGGTAATGTTAAACATCGAGATGGTTTTAGTGATTTATTTAACGAGCTTAAAAATAATGGCTACGTTACCGAGGATACAACTGTAGGTCATGTAATAGATTTCCTACGTAAATCTGGTAATTTTTCATTTGCATCAAGTAGGATAGATAGTACAGATGCATTTAAATATTTTATTGAAGATCCTGATCAAACAAAAGTGCTAAAGTTCGATCAAAAGCTTACACACGTCAAATTAAATCTAAATCTAGTTGTCCAGATATGTATTTTTGATTTAGAAGGAGTACTTTTCAGCAGTTTCCAATTGGTGCACGATTCCACGGATGTCGATGTAGCGTAAGAAATGAAAGAAGAATTATATTTAAAGAACAGGATTGAAAGCGTTAAATAATAATGGCCTTAAAAATTATGTTTGATGATGAACAAGTAGTTTCGTATAGAAACGAACATTGATAGCAGAGTCAACAATTTATTGCAATATACATCATGGATTGTCTTATCGACAATTCTACTGTGATGGCGAGCGTCCAGTAATCGGCTGTTATTAAAATTGCTAACTTTGCGATACAAAAACATTATATCTATTATCAATGAGTGAGTTTTCAAAAATTTATCTTGCATGGCGTAAGGGGTCGGATCCCGTAGGCATATTGTTGGACTTTTGGAAAAAGACAACGATAATAATGTTACATTTCAATATTTACCTGAAGCCAAAACATTAAGAAAGACAGAAGGATTTATACCCTATTTCGAGTTTCAAGACTTAGACAAGGTATATGATATCAATGTACTTTCTATTTTCTCCCATAGATTAATAAAAACGGATCGTCCTGATGTTCAAAATTTTTTAGATTTTTGGGAAGTTCCTGCCGATAAGGCAAATGACAAATTTTATTTGCTTGGCAAAACTCAGGGCTTAACGGCAACTGACAACTTTGAATTTCTTGCAGAATACCATAATACAACAGATCTTCATTTTTTAACCGATATTTCAGGACTTTCTTATGCTCAGATTCCTCGAAACTTTGTAAAGAACGGAGACTTACTCCAATATGCGTTGGATAAAGATAATGAGCATGATAAAGAAGCTGTAATTGTAACATTCAACGGTACCAAGCTTGGATATATAAAAAGAATACATTGTCGAGTATTTCAAGAAGCTCCAAATTTATTATTGAGTGTAAAGGCTATTGAGCAAAATGGCGTAATCAGAAAAATATTCGTTAAAGTAACTAATTAGCATAACCACACGACTTCCAATAATTTAATTCCATCGGCATTGATGGAATTAAAAATTAAATAAAAAGACAAACTACACTCATATTCCATACAGGAAGAAATAGCCCATAGGATACATCCCAACTAGCTCTTCCAATAATTAATAACGTGTAAGGTCTGTTTTTATATCCGCATCATATATTATCTGTGAACTTTAAGTTTTAACTCACTAACCTAATAACCTCATAACATAAAAAATGTAGAGCGTCCCGTTATTGGCCTATTACCGACACCAGCTGAGGGAAAGGAAAGTGAAGAAGAAGGTCTATCATAAAAATCCATTCCTTTGAAAACTAAAACTTTTCAGTATATTTAATTTATGATCGTATAACGGTTTACTTTAGATCTGTATATAAAATAGCATTTAAGCTGTGTTTTTGTCAGAAAGCACCTTTCGAATAAAAAATCTGTCGATAAAGATTTATCTACCAATAATAATTAGGGAAGGGACTTCGAAATTTTTGAAGTCCTTTTTTATTAAAACAGGTTTACTTAAATAACGACAACTCAAATTTCACAATCTTACTTTTGCACTCGGTCTAGAACAATATAAATTTCGAATAGTTCATGATAAGTTGATTTACTTTCAATAGGCATCATGGATTGTCTTATGGACAATTCTACGGTGATGGTGAGCGTCCAGTTATTGGCCTATTACCGAAACTAGCTGAGGGAAAGGAAAGTGAAGGATAAGGTCTATGATAGAAAGCTTCAATTTATCTATGAAAAATAGATGAAGATTAAGGCTGTAAAAACGAAACCCGCTAGTTTGAATAGCAATTCAGGGACCAACGGGAATAAGGTAATACAAAGATAAGTTAATTAACTGAAATAAACAAATCAATGAAATACAATGAGTTTGCAAATGTAATTACACATGCCCGGATGAATCGTTACCTTGCTGCATCAGAAAATGATTCTAGAAAAGCGATGACTCTTTATCGTAAAAACCTTCGTTTGACTCAAGAACTATTTACAGTAATAAGTTGCTTTGAAATTGCACTGAGAAATGCAAGAGATTATAAGTGTACATTGAAATTTGGAGATAACTGGCTTCGTGACGGGGTAAAGAAAGGTGGAATATTTGACAACTCCAACTGCTATCTGACTAAACAAAGTATCAATGAGGCGTTAAAAAAATTACATTCGTATTCTCATTTCAAATTAGTTGCAGAACTTGGATTTGGTTTTTGGAGATATATGTTTGCAGCTCATCAATATAATGCAACAAGTAAAATACTATTACAAATCTTTCCGTCAAAACCGAAAAGCAGTGCAACATTGCAATATAATAACACTTATGTCTTTAATGAGTTAGCTAAATTAAATTCATTAAGAAATAGAATGGCACATCACGAACCAATTTGCTTTCAAGCTGGTTTAGCCATCAAAGATACAACTTATGCTAGGCAACATTACAATTTGATATTACAGCTTTTTCAATGGATGCAAATTGACGAAGCCGCGCTCCTCTATGGGCTAGATCACATATACAGTATCTGTAATGAAATAGATTCACTATAAAGTTTATTTATTAGCTTTCGGTCTAACATCAATTCAACTCTTCGAATAGTTCACGATGTTTTGATTTGTTTTCAATATGTATCATGGATTGTCGCAACGACAATTCTACGGAGATGGTGAGCGTCCAGTTATTGGTTTGTTACCTCAACCAGATACGGGAGATGAGTCTAAAGGTTAAGATATATCTTTGCTTTTTCACTATCTTAGATATTGAAAACCAATATATTTAACCAATTATGGCGAAACAAGAGACGCTATCAATACTACCCGAAGAGGTGATCCTCAATAAAATATATGTATTCCGAGGGCATAAAGTAATGCTGGATCGAGATTTATCTGAATTGTATGGAATAGAAACAAGAGTACTGAAACAGGCCGTGCGAAGAAATATAAACCAATTCCCCGATGATTTAATTTTAATTGTTTGAAATTTATTGTGAAATTGATTCCCTTAGGAATTTATGTTTGAGATGTCAACCAGTGAGCTTCAAATTTGGAGATCACAATTTGTGACCTCCATTAAAGACAAACAGGGATTAAGGCACCCTCCATTTTGTTTTACAGAACAAGGAATTGCAATGCTTTCTTCAGTATTAAAAGGCGACATTGCGATTAAAATAAACATACAGATTATGCGTGTATTTACACGCATGCGTCAGTTATTAATCGATAACACTGATCTGCGCCTCGAAATCGCTGATTGCTTCTTTGACTGATCTTTGGGATCAGGAGATTTAGCAATTAAAAAGAAATGCCGGAATGGAATAAAATTATGAAAACAACAGTTAATCATGATGGTTGATTAACTGTTGTTGTAATGTTTAGTTAGAATGAGACTTAGTATCTTTTTCTTTTTTTATGTATAAAATATAAAAGAAAATTCCTCCGATATTATATAGGGAATAAAAATAAATAAGTCTTTAACCAAAAAATTGTGACTTTTTCTGTAATCTTCAATAATATCATTTATGCCTAGTCCGATGCAAAATAGGCAGATAACGAAAGCGATGAAGATTATTTTTTACTTATTTTAAACATATCTTATAAAATTATCGACAAGAAGCTCCCCATTGAGCACTTGCATATATAAAACCCGCTGCTCCAATCCCTGCTCCGATCACACTTGCTCCACTTGCGGCTAAGCCAACAAATGCTAAAGCTAAACCAACTGATGCCCCTGCGCAAGATGTTAAAAATCTTGCTTGTTTATTACTTGAATGGAGCTTAATATATTGATCCTTTTGTTGCAAAGAAATAATTTGTGGATATTCTTTTGCTGTATAAGCCATTGCAAGAATTACACCTTCAAATTTGTTATATATTCCATTTTGTTTTAAAATTTCACTGTATCTTTTCACTACCTCATCTGGATTTTTTGAATAAGAAATTTCATTAGATAAATTTATAAAAATTTCTTTCTCTCCCAAAGTTATGATGTTTTCCTGAGCAAGTGAATTAATAATATCAATACTATTGGTTTTTGTCGAGATTTTTTCTAAAAGTTCGATTTTATTAGAGCCTGCTGTATATTTTTCATTGTTATTAGCATGCAAAGCTAACGCTGATCTCTATATTTTATCAGTTAATTGTAGAAATTAATTAATTTATACAATTAACTATCTATACAACCTATTCTTTTCTGATAAGATAATTCTTGATAGAATGTATGTTTATTATATTAAATAATAAATAGTGCGCATTCAACTCATTTCCAATAAAAATCAATTCGCTTCAATAACGACAGCACAGCATCGAGCCGAACAATATACCTTTATACTAAAGTTGAACTGTAGCTTTTAGTCTTAAACCAACTATTCGAATAACTCATGATGTTTTAGTATTGTTGGCAACAGACATCATTGATTGTCCAAAGGACAATACTATTAAGATGGAGAGTGTCAAATTATTGGCCTATTACCGAAACCAAGTGACGGAAATGAGAATGAGCAATAAGGTCTATCATAAAAAGCCCTTCCTTTGAAAACTAAATCTTTTTAGTATCTTAGTACAAGATTGTGTAGCGCTTCAAATTTGGAGATTTAACAGTCAAGTTATCCCTTTTTTTCAGGATAAGGCTTTTAAATAAAAAATCTATTTCCACAGATTTATCAGCTACTAAGTAAGATTGAATAAATGTAAATCTTAGTTACTATTCACTTGATTATTCATCTACCTATAATAATAACAGAAAGGACTTCGATATTTTTGAAGTCCTTTATTATTTAAATGATTTGGTTAAATGAGGACAGCTCAAAATTTCAGAATCTTACTTTTGCACTCGGCCTAGTTCCATATAAATTTCGAATAGTTCATTAATGTATAGAATTTATTTTTTATCGGAATCATGGATTGACCTCCGTACAATTTTACGAAGATGGTGATCGTCCAGTAATTGGCTTATTACCGAAACCAGCCGAAGGAAATGAGAGTGAGTGATTAGGGATATCATTACTTTTTTCACTATATTAGGTATTGTGAACCAATTATATCATAAATTTCAAATCATAAATAGTATAGAATGGACATCAATACGAATTCTTATAAAAAATGGCTGGAAGAAATTAAGTTAAAAATAAAAACAACTCAACTTAAAGTCGCTATTAGCGCCAATTCTCAATTAATCGAACTTTATTGGGACCTAGCATCTGACATTATAAGAAAACAAGTTGAATCAAATTGGGGTGATGCAATTTTAGAACAATTGTCTATTGATTTAAAACTGAATTTCCCAAATATTAATGGTTTTTCCAGACGAAATCTTTATGCTATACGTCAATGGTACTTATTCTATAATCAACAGTATGACTTTGTGCCACACCCTGTGGCACAAATACCATGGGGACATAATCGACTTATTATAACCAAAATAAAAAATATTGAAACAGCTATATTTTATTGCAGAGCAATAGTCGAAAATGGCTGGACAAGGGACAATCTTGAATTAGCTATTAAAAATAACTACTTCGAAACAAAAGGTAAATCTATCACTAACTTTGAACGTATATTACCACAACATCAATCCGGGTTAGCAATAGAAACATTAAAAAATCCATACAACTTTGATTTCCTTGGACTAGAACAGCACGCTCTAGAAAGAGAAGTAGAAGCTGCAATGATAGAACACATAACTCAGTTTTTAATTGAACTTGGAAAAGGATTTTCATTTGTAGGTCGTCAATATCAAATAATAGTAAGTGACAATGAATATTATATCGATCTTCTTTTTTATCACTTACAACTGCGGTCATTTATAGTTATTGAACTGAAATCTGGAAAGTTTAAACCGGAATATGCTGGAAAACTAAATTTTTATTTATCAGCTATAGATAGTCAACTAAAACATTCGTCCGACAATCCTTCTATAGGCCTCATATTATGTAAGGATAAAGATAAAGTTGAAGCAGAATATGCCCTCAGAGATATTAACAAGCCTATTGGGATCAGTGAATACATACTAACACAAGCATTACCAAAAGATTTTCAAAGCAAGTTACCAACTGTCGAACAATTAGAAAACCAGCTAGGCGAGGATTTAAATACCGTCGATTAAACAAATAGTTATCATGCTTTGATTTATCTTTATCGTTATCATAGATTGCACTCATGACAATTTTACGGAGATAGTGGACGGGTCCAGTTATTGACTTATCACCGAAACCTGGTGATGGGGCGGAAACAAAAAAATAAGGGTGAACAAGAAACGCTATAAATTCTACCCGAAGAGGTGGTCCTGAATAAAATTTATGTATTCCGAGGGCATAAAGTAATGCTGGATAGTGATCTCGCAGAATTATATGGAATTGAAACTAAAGTCTTAAAGCAAGCAGTACGAAGAAATATAACCCGTTTCCCTGATGATTTAATTTTAATTGTTTGAAATTTATTGTGAAATTGATTCCCTTAGGAATTTATGTTTGAGTTATTAGAAAATGAATTTGAACTTTTGAGGTCACAAATTGTGACCTCAAAAGCAGATAATAGAGGTGGTAGTCGATATTTGCCAATGATGTTCACAGAACAGGGAGTCGCAATGCTATCTTCCGTATTAAAAAGCGACATCGCTATCTAAATAAACATACAGATAATGCGTGTATTTACGCGTATGCGTCAGTTATTAATCGATAACACTGATCTACGCCTCGAAATCGCTGAAATAAAACAAACGGTTGAAAAGATTTCTAAAAAACAGGAAGGTCAAGATAAAAATATTGACCTAGTATTTGAATACATTGATCGTCTCCAAGATAAACCTGCGAAGCACTCTCCGAAGGAAATCGAGGAACCCATCCCAAAAGAAAGAAAAAAGATAGGATTTAATATTGGTGATAAAAAGCAGTATTACAGGTGATAACGAATCCCTACAGAAAGATAATTGATATCCATAGCATCCTCAAATGGATAATATTTCACTTTGTAACCTGCAAAGACCGTACTTTTAACGGGATCAAAACGATACGAAACTCCAATTGTTGGATTTATAGCTACATAATTTTTCTTCGCATATCCTGATATTTTTTTATCTTCAGATTCAACCACAATCTTTTGTTTATAAAAGTCTCCTGATAAACCTATTCCACCATAGATATTAAAATTACTTTTCGTTTGGTCCTTTATATTGTAAATATAATCTGCCCCAACTGTTGTCATATGGACATTACTATAGCCACCAAAAACCTGTATTCCACTGTGATTATTAAGGTCATATTTACCATTTATACCATAAAAGTATCATAGGTTGGAGCTTCCAGCATTATGTCACTAAAGACACCTATAGAATATTTTGAAATTTGTGCTTTTGTTGTTAAAAAACAAACAAAAACCATAAAAAAGGATAGAAGTATATTTCTATTCATAAGCTATATTTATTAAAAAAATTAGTATTCACCATATCGCATTTATATACTAGGAATATTAGAATCTCATTATTATTAAAGTTTTTATACTTTATTACATAAGGTGAATCCCAATAAAAAAGAAGTTGTTAAAAATGAAAATTTCATCTACAGGATAAACTAAAATTAGTTTTGAAAAATTTTACCAAACATAGGAAAATTAAAGTCTGCAACAAAAATTCGCACAACTCAAATGCGCAAACGAACATTATAATTGACAAAAATTAAGGAAAAGATATATATATATTAGAGAAACAAAGAAATATATCAATAGATTACAGATAATATTTTTTAAATTTAATCTTATTGGAAAGTGCTAAATAAAGACCATCAAATAATTTGAGAAGAGACACTCTGTGCAACAGGTTTGCCATGCGTAGCTATTTGCTATTTTTACTTTTGATGCAATTTGGATTACCAGCTTTACCACAGGCTAGACAATCCAGCAGTCCGGTTGTGCCCTCCGCCATTAAGATTGATAAATCCAGATTGCGGGCATTACCACAGGCTATGCAACCCAAGAGTATGGTTTTCTCCACTCGCCCTGAGGCGGAAAGTAAGAGCCAAAGAAGACCTTTGATTATTGATTCGATTTCTCCCTGTTATGTTTTAGATATTGATCCTGAAGAGGAGGAGGGTGTTTTTACAATCACAACGATACCACCCGCACCAAATAAGGGAATAAAAGTATACCTCCAGCAATTAGCTACAACAATGGGCCTACCTGCAGTTAAACCCAATATAGGTCTAAAATCTGACTCAATCAGTGTTCAGTTTCTTATATTCAAGAATGGTTGGATCGCTGCTTTAACAAACACAGAACCAAATACCCCTACCCCTAGCCACGGAGTCATACTGCATGCAATCAAAAAAAATGCATGCGTTTGGAGGCCCGCCTTGCAGGCAGGAAGACCCGTGGTATACCTACTAAAAATGGTGATCTACTATAGCAGGGATGATAAGGGAAATATCCTGTCGTTAGATAATCTTTACTATCGCCCTAGCGCCAACATCGAAAAAAAATCAAAACCAAAAAATAGTATTTAAAAAAATGCAGTTTGATAACATTCCTAACTGTTCAAAACTTGCGAACGTCAGTTATAGGATTACCTGTCGCAGATGAACGAAAGGAAAGTGAGGGATAAAGACTATTGATCTTCGCAAGCAGATAAGAATCAATAACAAGTGTAAATATTACCTGCGTTAGATAAACGAGAGTAAATTTCACTATTTTTACTACTATAAACCTTATACCGATAAAATTTAGCAAAGATTACTAATAATTCATATTAATAGCGCAAGTACAGGTAAGTCTACCTATAAGCAAAACTGGACATTATAACTTAAAATCTAAATGTCCAGTTTTTTATATAATAAAATGGACAAAATCATATATTCGATGTAATAAAAAGGTATAAAAACTACTGATTAAATAACATTCACTCTAGATATACTTCCTAAAGGCTATCTTTTTACCTATACTGATTTTACTACAGAGGTGAATAAGAAGATACCAGTACATCAAATTGATTTTAACGAGGTTGCTTTAGCAACAACCGGTTAATATCATCTTCATAATTGGAAAGTATTTCTAAAAGCATAAGCTATCCTTCTGTTTTGGGTAAATCCGGATCGTTTATCGTCACTTTTCTAAGTATAGGTAGGCATTCCGTAACCAATAGTCGGGATACCAATTGAATCCAAATAAGGTGAACTGTACCAACCTTAAAAATATTTTATAAGCTGTAATCTTTTTTGTCCTATTTTCATAATGCCTGTTTTTGTTTTCAAAAAAGTACTCCACCTCGAGACCCTTGCATACTATTTTGATTTTTTTACGACAAAATTAGTGTAGAATAAAAACAAGAAATTTAGCTTAGATAAGAGGTATAGAATAGGCATTTAAACTAAAACTGAATTAAGCTACTAGTTTTAGATGATCCAATATTAGCAAATAAATTATATCCTTGATAGTATCATATCATACTATCAAGGATGGAAACTCTGTAGACACAAAGTAGTTATGGATAGTGATTTTGCAGAATTATATGGGGTTGAAAAGAAAAGATTAAATGAACATGTACGGTTCAACTTAACCAGATTTCCTAAGAACTTCATGTCCACATTAACTATTTAAGAATTTGAAATCTTAAAGTCGCAAAATGCGACCTTGTAAATCGTCAGCATATTGGACATAATTCAATAAAACTAAGAGAGTGTTTCCTGAAAATTTTAACTTAATCATTATGG
>NZ_ASZT02000063.1:0-28675 GCF_001006065.1 Sphingobacterium sp. IITKGP-BTPF85 | reverse complement strand
AAAATCTTTTTGGATTCACCTATTCTTTTCATAATATTTATTTTTCCCTATTCCAACCAAACCATATTGATTTTAGGATTTGCAAAAATACGTCAATTATATTTTAGAATGAACAATTGTATGTTAATTTTTTGTAATTTCATCTTTTACATACTAAATTATCTATTTAAATTAGCAATACTGCCGAAAAGTCAAGATTATAATCACCGCCCCTATGAGCTCATAACGAGCTTAATCTGTCAAAAAAGATTTCCGTTGTGCATAAATGCAAATACATAAGACATTCTAGAGACTGCTTCAGCTGAGCAGCTCGCATCTACAAAAACCAGGTTAGCATCATCATTCGCTTTTGGCCATTGTTGTTTTCCTTCATCGTCTAAAGGCAAGAGTTGCTGTGTTGCAAAGCTTAGCGTACGTGAAAGCTGCAATTCGGTCGCATATCCGTATAGCTCTGCTATAAGGTTTGCTTTTTGTAGCATATTACCGGTACCAAATGTGCTCCAATAATCCTGTACATTATCATTTCCGATCAGCACATTTACTCCATACTTTTTTAATGCTGGAATAGGCATAGGACGTCCTTTAAATGGCACAGAAGAAGCAATACCCACTTTGCAAAAGCCAATTTCTCAGCAATCTCTTCTACCTCTTGTGCATTCAGTTGTGCTAAAGCAAAGGCATGGCTGATAAATGTTTTCCCCTGTAACTGAGGGTTTTCAACTGCTTTATCGATAAGATATTGAATTGTTTTCATTCCCGAAGGACCTGCTTCATGAAGATGAATATCTATTCCTTTATTATTATCCAATGCCAACTGTACAGTAAATTCCATAGGTTTCTCTATGCTTCCATCAATACTGAGTGGGTCAAGTCCGCCTATAAAATCAACCCGATCAGACTTCGCTACTTCTTTCATGATAGGAGCAGAATCTGTATAATAAAGCCCGTGTTGCGGAAAAGCAACAAGCTCCGCTTGAAAAGAATCTTTTTGATGTTCGAGCGCTAGCAAAAGATTTTCAAAAGATTGAAGCCCAGAGGTCGGATCTACATTAAAATGGGTTCTCGCATAAGTTGTACCATATCCCTGCAATAAAGCAATGAGTTGCTCGGCACGTGCTGTGGAGGTTGTCAACAATCTGGGAATGATCTCTTGCTCATAAGCAATCATATCTGCAACCGTTTTTCTTTTTGGAGATAGCGCTTGCCATGGTAAACCAAATAAAGTTTTATCGATATGAATATGCATGTCTTTAAAAGCAGGCAACATCAGCCTTCCTTTCATGTCAACAGCTTCTTCAGCTGCATTATTAGCTTTTATAGCTATTATCTTTCCGTTTGCAATTTCAATACAGAAGAGATCAGTAAGAGTACCGATTACCTCTTGGTTTTCATATTCGAATCCGGTCTCTAAACGAACATTTTTTAGTGTGTAATGCCCCTTGGCAATTAATTTATGAGATGGCAACATAAGATCAATGATTATATAACAAATATAAAAATCAACTACTGACCGATTAGGTACAGATTATGCCAACTGTTGTCAAAATTATCCTTGTTCTTTAAATTGAGATGGTGTCATTCCGGTATGACTTTTAAAAAATTTCGAAAAACTGGCGTGATCATAAAACCCTAAATCATATACAATATCCTTAACACTCATTTCCGATATTTTAAGCAAACGTTTTGCTTCTAATAAAATACGGTCATGAATCAATGTCGATGCGGCGGTATTAATCACTTTTTTACTAACTATATTGAGGTAATTAGCGGAGATATGTAATTTTTCTGCATAAAAAGCTACCGACCGATTTGATTTAAAATGAAGATCGATGAGCTGTACAAATTTTGAAATAATCGGATTTGAATGATATTTCTCAAAATCATGGAATGTAATCTCAAAAGACTTGCGCAATAACAAACCGATCAATTTGCTACGTGTCTGAATAATTTCCCAAAGAATATTTGTTTCTTGCAATTCCTGTTCAATAGCTCGAAATTCATAAAACAATGCTGTATAAAGCGATCGAGAAATTTGAAAAACAGGATGTTGCTGGTAATAAAGAGAGGAAAATCGAAGATCGGGGAGAAAACTTCAAACCATTCACGGCTAATCATCAATTGATAACAGACTGTTTCTTCATCAAATTGCCATTGATGAACCTGTCCTGGGAATAAAAAATGAACCTGCTGAGATTCGATCACATAATTTCTAAAGTCAATGCTGTGGGTACCACTCCCCTTCTCAAATAGCAGAATAATTAAAAAATCATGCTTATGTGGTTCAACAATATGACGAGCACCTCTGATCTCATGAAACAATAAATTTGTAAATCCTGAGGGTGCTTCAGTAAATTCTTGAATATTTAAAACTGGAAAATAATCGTGCTGGTTATCCATTTCTCCTCAAATTTAGTAATTCAATTTACTAAAAACAGAGGAGAATGGATTATAATCAACCATTTTTTTAATCTAGAGATATCTACACCAACTCGCCTTTATGTACCAAAGTCTCCACATCAGAGATCCGTGATACTGCTTCTGCAGAACAACTCGCCTTGATCAACACAAAATCGGCCTGATCTCCAACATTTGGCCATTGTTTTACACCCTTATCATTTAGAGGTAAAGTGCCTCCCGTTGCTATCTTTAAACTTCTTGACAATAAAAACTCTGACGAATATCCATACAACTGTGCCATCAGATTAGCTTTTTGCAGAACACTTCCCGTTCCAAAAGTATTCCAATGATCCACAATACTGTCATTTCCGGTCATTACAGTAACGTTATGTTTATATAAAGTAGGGATCGGCATAATTAAACCTCCAAAAGGAATAGTAGAAACAATACCGATTTGAGCAGCTCCTAATTTTTCAGCAATCTCCTCTTGTTTTACTTTATCAATCTTTCCTAATACAAAACAATGACTTAAAAATGTTTTACCCTTCAATGTAGGATTCTCATTAACCTTATCAATCAGATACTCCACTGTTTTCAATCCCGATTCTCCAGACTCATGCAAATGAATATCTATTCCTTTTTGGTTATCCAATGCCAGCTGAACTGTAAAATCTATTGTTTTTTCAATTTGTCCATCAATAGAATATGGATCTACGCCACCGATAAAATCAATATCCATTTGTGCTGCTTCCTTTAAATAAGGAACACTATCTGTAAAATATACGCCATGTTGCGGAAAAGCGACGATCTCAGCACTAAAACTTTTATGTTTGTTCTCAAGCGCTTTTTGTAGATTTTTTAGCGACTGCAACTTCGAAGTAGGTTCAATATTAACATGACTGCGTGCAAATCCTGTACCTTTCGACTGTAATAATTCGATCAGTTTCTCTGCTTTGAAAGTTGAATTCTTCAATAAATCGGGAAGTATTTTTTGTTCTAAAGCAATCATGCCCTTCACGCCGCCAGCTCCACGTCTTATTGCCTGCCACTTGTCACCATAGAAAGTTTTATCCAAATGGATGTGCATATCTCTGAAAGAAGGCAACATTAATAATCCTTTTGCATCAATAGCATCTGCGTTGGCTTGATTGGAACCGATTTTTGATATTTTACCATTTTCAACTTCCATATAAAATAAATCCGTCTTAGTACCAATTACATCAGCCTCATCATAAATAAAACCAGTTTCCAAACGTACATTCTTAAATTTCAACATTTTACTTTTTATTTCTGTATGCATTGGATTGATTGATTTAGCGCTCAATGTGCTTAACGGAAGAGATGCGCCAGCAACAGCTATCGCGGCATTTTGTATGAATTGTTTACGGGATAAATGGTTCAAATTATTCACTTTCTTTTTTTATAAAATTACAAGTAAACTAAATCAAAATAGAGGTACGTTTTATAACAATACTTGTCTGATTTATTCCAATTGATCTCGTAAGATTTCCATCGTAAAGTAGCCATTAGTAATATCATCTTCCTTTAAGAAATCATGTTGCTCTTCACGAATCTTAACATAATATTTCCCTTTAAATAATGCCGGTAAAAGCTCTTCAATTTCATATACATCATCGACATCGATACCATATTTATCATCAATATGTGGAGAAATATGATGTTTAAAGAAAACCGTTTCTTTTGCGACTTCCTTTGCTTCCTCCAAGTTATAAGCAACAACCATTTCTTTATAATGATACTCTTCCATATCATTGGGTTTATACCCACCCATATTAACAAAATAGAGTTTCAGCTTTTCATTGTCTATAGGCTCTGTCGAGATCGAAATTTGGTAAGATCCGACTTTTGTCACCTCCCGCCAAGCATCAACATGAATCTCTCCTTTTGCTTCGGGCCAATAGTCTACTATAGCTGGAACCAATTCTCCCAATCGTTCCGCAATACCAAAATAAATATCGTGCTGTTCAACATGTCTTCCAGATGGCTTACATCCTAATAATAACATAAAAAGATTCATATACTTCCTTCGATTAATTATACTTTTATTATCATTACTTTTATAAGGTACAATTAAAATCTAATGAGAACAAAAAATTTATTCCTACTACTCATCATTGCTATCCTATTTCCTTGTAGCACCAGTGCTCAGCATATTGACAAAAAATTAGACCGTCAATTAAGAGCCTTAACACAAGACTTTCGTGGAGATATTGGTATTTATGTAAAAAATCTCAACACTCAAAAAGAAGTGCTTATTGAGGCTGACTCCATTTTCCCCACAGCTAGTATCGTAAAAGTTCCTATACTTGCAGGTATATTTGATAAAATAGAAAAAGGAGAACTGACACTGGATCAAAAATTCACTTACCGGTCATCACAGCAATATGGTGGTTCAGGTCTGATGCAATTTTTTAAAGATAGTAGTGAAACAGATCTTGCCACTATGATAGGTCTGATGATTTCTTACAGTGATAATGTCACCTCTATTTGGAATCAACAACTAGCAGGAGGAGGTTCGACCATAAACCAACTCATGGACCAGTTAGGTTTAGTCAATACAAAAGTTAATTCCCGTACCGAAGGTCGCAATGAGATCTGGAAAAAATATGGTTGGGGACAGACTACACCTAGAGAAATGGCAACCTTAGTAGCGCTGATTTTCCAAGGTAAAGTTGTCAGCACAAAAGCATCAGATAAAATGTACCGTTATTTAGGAAATATCTTTTACAACGAACGATCCCTTTCTCAAATACCGGCATATGTAAAGACCGCATCCAAAACAGGCTCTGTTGATGAAGCCCGCGGTGAAGTTGTACTTGTAAATGCCCCTAGTGGTGATTATGTATTTTGTGTATTGACAAACAACATTAAAGATCAAAGCTGGACTAAAAATAATGAAGCTGAGGAACTCACCAGAAAGATCTCACATTTATTATGGAATTATTTTGAACCAAAAAAACCCTATACACCTTAAACTATAAGCTAAAGAATGAATAAAGCGAATTTTCAATTTTGAATATCATCTCGCTGTCGTAATTTTGATTTTTCTACATAGGTTCAAAATATTCTACTAAATTTACTTTATGAGTATCTTAACACAACATTTTGAGACGGTTCATAATACCGCACCATTTTCTAAAATAAATAACGAAGACTATATACCTGCATTTGATCAAGCTATTGCTAGCACTAGAACTGAAATTGATGCCATAGCAAATACCGTTGAACCTGCTACTTTCGACAATACGATTGTTGCATTGGCATTTTCGGGAATGTCTTTAGATCGTTTATCAACTATTTTTTTCAATCTACATTCAGCGGAAACCAACGACGAATTAGAACAGATCGCTCAAGATGTTGCTCCAAAACTTGCAGCACTTGGCAATGATATCACGCTTAATTTTGATCTGTTCAAAAGAATAAAGCAGGTTTACGATCAAAAAGAACAGTTGAATTTAACATTAGAGCAAACAACTTTATTAGAGAAAAACTATAAAGATTTTGTTCGCAATGGGGCGCTTCTGTCTGATGATAAAAAAGAGCAGCTTCGCGCTATTGATACCGAACTCTCGCTACTTAAATTAAAGTATGGGGAACACGTATTAGCCGATACCAATGCTTATGAACTTCATATTACAGATGAAGCTGAGCTTGCTGGTTTGCCAGACGGAGTCAAAGAAGCTGCAGCCGGATTAGCGAGATCTCAAGAAAAAACAGGTTGGGTCTTTACCCTAGACTATCCAAGCTATATCCCGTTTGTCACCTATGCCGAAAATCGTGAATTGCGTAAAATAATCACTATTGCCGCCGGTAAAAAAGCATATCAGGATAATGAAAATAATAATGAAGAGATTGTATTAAAAATTGCGAAACTTCGATTTCAACGCGCACAACTTCTAGGCTATCAAACGCACGCCCACTTTGTATTAGAAGAGCGTATGGCACAGAATCCGGATAAGGTAAACGCATTCTTAGATGATTTATTGACCAAAGCAAAACCAGCGGCAAAAGATGAATTTCAGGAATTAAGCTCTTTTGCCAATGAAACTGATGGTATTGCTATTTTAGAAAAATGGGACGGAGCTTACTATGCTGAAAAATTGAAGCAAAAGAAGTTTCAGCTTGATGATGAGCAATTAAAACCTTTTTTCAAATTAGAAAACGTACTGCAAGGAGCATTTGAAATTGCAGGAAAATTATTTGGTTTATACTTCAATGAAGTGCAAACTATTGACAAGTACCATAAAGATGTACAAACATTTGAAGTAAAAGATGATTTGGGGAATTTCATTGCAGTTTTTTATGCTGACTTTTTTCCAAGAAAAGGTAAACGCAATGGTGCCTGGATGACTTCATTTAAACCACAATATAAAAAAGATGGTAAAAATGAACGTCCACATGTTTCAATCGTGTGTAATTTCACTCCTGCTACTGAAACCAAACCATCGCTTTTAACATTTAATGAGGTAACAACTTTATTTCATGAATTTGGTCATGCTTTACATGGTATGCTAGCAGATACCGTTTACCCTACGCTTTCAGGAACTGCGGTGTTTTGGGATTTTGTCGAACTGCCTAGTCAGATCATGGAAAACTGGTGTTATGAACAAGAAGCATTGGCGCTATTTGCTAAGCATTATGAAACTGGAGAACCGATCCCAATGGATCTTGTTACAAAAATTCGTGAGAGTGCTTCCTTTTTAGAAGGTATGGCTACACTTCGCCAACTCAGCTTTGGAAAATTAGATATGGGCTGGCATGGTCAAGATCCTACAGCGATCGATAACCTCAAAAATTTTGAGAATAAACAGTTTGCATCGACGCAACTCTATCCTGATGTTACTGAAAATGCAATGAGCACATCTTTTTCCCATATATTTAATGGCGGTTATTCTTCAGGTTACTACAGTTACAAATGGGCTGAGGTTTTAGATGCAGATGCGTTTGATTACTTTAAACAAAATGGCATTTTTAACAAAGAGATTACAACTAAGTTTAAAAATACCGTTTTATCCAAAGGTGGCACTGAACATCCAATGAGTTTGTACAAACAATTTAGAGGCCAAGAACCGAAGGTAGAAGCTTTATTGAAACGTGCTGGTTTAATAAAGTAAATATTTGCCAATGCATAAAAAAAGGATGCTCTATGATCGTAAGGCATCCTTTTATTATTCTTTTTTTTAAATAGTCCCTATTTTGTAGGCTCAGCTTTTTCGTCACCTGCCGTATTTTTATCGGTATTTTCTTTTGCAGCACTGACCGTTTTTGCATTATTATCGGGAGCAAGGCTTGGGTGTGTCACCGGACTTCCTTTAGCTTCAGAAGGTGATACAGCAGGTTTAGCTGCTTCCCCTGATTTTGTGCTATCAGTAGCCTTTGGCGCTGCCTTTGTAGTAGCAGGTTTAGCTACTGGCTTTGATGCTGTTGCTGGTTTCGAAACATTAGTTGCTTTTGTAGCTACTTTTACAGGAGCTGGTTTTGATGCTGTTGTAGCAGGCTTACTTGCAGTTGCGACTTTTGGAGCTTCCCCTACCTTTGGCGCAGTTTTCGCAGGAGCTGGTTTTGATGCTGTTGCTGTAGGCTTACTTGCAGTTGTGACTTTTGAAGCTTCCGCTACCTTTGGTGTTGCTTTCGCAGGAGCTGGTTTTGCTGCTGGCTTCGATGCTGTTGCTACAGGTTTACTTGCAGTTGTGGCTTTCGGAGCTTCCAGCTACCTTTGGTGTTGCTTTCGCAGGAGCAGGTTTTGCTGCTGGCTTCAATGCTGTTGCTGCCGGTTTACTTGCAGTTGTGGCTTTCGGAGCTTCCGCTAAATTTGGTGTTGCTTTCGCAGGAGCAGGTTTTGCTACCGGCTTCGATGCTGTTGCTGCAGGTTTACTTGCAGTTGTGGCTTTCGGAGCTTCAGCTACCTTTGGTGTTGCTTTCGCAGGAGCAGGTTTTGCTGCCGGCTTTGATGCTGTTGCTACAGGTTTACTTACAGTTGTAGACTTAGGGGCATCAGTAACCTTTGGTGCTACTTTTGGAGGATCAAGTTTAGCGACTGGTTTTGATGCTGTTGCTACAGGTTTACTTGCGGTTACTGGTTTAGTAGCTTTTGGCTTATCATCGTCTTTTTTTACTTCGATATTTTTTTCTGCTACGGCTTTAATATCCTTTTTCTTACTTTTAGAGACTTCACCTTTTTTTAAAGACTTACTATCCTTTAATTTCTTCTTTTTATTCTTATCAGATTTAATTGCATCATCATTCTTATTAGAAGTAACTCGTTTGATCGTTTCATCTACATGAAAAAAGGCAATTTTTCCTGAATCTCCGAAAGTGTTTCTTTCACTTTTTTATTCAGCTTTTTATATGCCTTTACTAATTTAGATTCCTCTTTTGAAGTCACTTTCTTAGATGATTTCTTTAGTTTGCGCGGTGTTTTCGATTTTTCTGCAATTGTTTTTACATTGCTTACATCAGCTGCGAACTTCTTTTTAGCAACTGGAGTAGACGCCTTTTTATTTGTCTTTTTCGAATTTTTAGATTTTATTTCCTTAGCCATGTAGATTTATTTTTTGATTCAATGAATATTTCATCCTTATAACAATTCTGATTAACAATTGTTTGTATATCAATATATGTAAGATACAAAATATATTGTATTCCAAGCGTGTATATTCCTTCATAATTGAAATAATATTTGTATTTTTGTAATCTACATAATTGGGGTCGACCGGAATTGACAGGATGGAGACGGTTATGTAAGCATGCAGTGCGTTGTTAGTAGAGCACTTTAATCGGAACTTTCACAATTACAACTGGCGAAGAAAACTACGCCTTAGCTGCTTAAGTTAGACTTAACATAGCTATTTGTCCCGTTAGATCCTGTTCTTTGGTTTAACATTCGGGGCATCGAACAATAGAACTGGCAGGTGTGATTTTGCTAATCACTTGTAAGACTCAGCAAATACGGCGTACGGTATAGGTCTGCAACTCACCTTCCCTCGCTCGACAATTAAAGAGAAGCTAAGCATGTAGAAAGCGTACACAGTACCATGACTGGACGAGAGTTCGAATCTCTCCGGCTCCACGATTAACAAAACAAGTAGTATCAAAACCCTATAAATAGCAGTATTTATAGGGTTTTGTCGTTTATAAGCCTTCCTGACTATTCCATATTTCTTATTTCCAGCGAGACCAAATCGAGACCAAAAGTTTGTCTAAAATTTGGTCTCGCTAAACAGCTCAAATACATAACTAACAATTAGTTACGCAACATGTGCACACATTGAACATCTTGATAAAATGTACAAAAGGAAATAATTTAAAGAATATAAAACACCACAACAATGAATGCGACAATTACTATTCACATGTATGCTAGAGCATCACGCGTGAACAAAACAGGCGAATTACCAATCTATGTGCGCTTAACAATAAATGGAGAACGGACAGAGTTTACCACGAAAAAGTATGTAGATCCAAAAAATGGGACGAAAAAGCGATGAAAGTCAAAGGCAATTCAGAAGAAGCCAGAACAATTAATAGCTATCTCGATTCAATAAAGCTCAAGATCAATCAGACGCACCTACAGCTACAGTACAAATCCGAGCCAATTAACTTAGATGCATTCTTGAATCTATATACCGGTAAAAAAGAAAAAGCCAGGACACTTGTGCCCATATTCAAAAATCACAATAACAAAGTCAAAGAGTTAATCGGGATCGAGTATGCCCAAGGAACACATACCAGATACGAAACTACGTTGGCCCATATTCAAAAATTCCTCCAGTGGAAATATCGAAAAGATGATATCGACATTCTGCAGATAGACAACATCTTCATCAATGATCTTGATTTTTATCTGCGTACAGAACACAAGTGCGCAAACAACACAGTAATGAAATACATTAAGAATTTCAAAAAGTAATCCGGATATGTCTAGCAAATGGTTGGTTAGAAAAAGATCCCTTTATCAACTATAAGTCCAAATTCATTGAGATAGAGAAAACATTTCTTACCGAAGACGATCTACATGCCATCATGACCAAAGAAATTCGCAATGATCGATTAGACCTTGTAAAAGACATCTTTCTATTTGCATGCTTCACTGGTTTAGCATATATCGATGTAAAACAATTAACATCTCATAATATTATTAAAGGCATAGATGGCCAGCTGTGGATCAGCACGCACAGGCAGAAAACAGATACTGCATCCAAAATCCCATTATTGGATACCGCCAAGGAGATTCTTGAAAAATATGCAGATCATCCAAAAAGTAACCATGAAGATGTTTTGCTTCCCATTCTCACGAACCAGAAAATGAATGCCTATCTCAAGGAAATAGCAGACTTATGCGGAATAAATAAAGTATTGACATTCCATTGTGCCCGCCACACATTTGCAACCACAATAACGCTGTCAAATGGTGTCCCAATAGAAAGTGTATCAAAAATGCTTGGCCATAAAAGTATTAAGACAACACAGCATTACGCCAAGATTACGGATAGAAAAGTAGCCAACGATATGGAAAATCTAAAACTCTTATTGAACAAAAGTGAAGAAAAACCTAAAAACAAAAGAAAATCTATCTAAATAGATACAGAACTAGATGCATTTCCAAGCTTCAAAAAAGGTTATCTTTAGTTATTTGTCACTTAATTAAAGATAACTTTTAACATATATGAATCAGACACTTTTAGCGATCACTGAAGAAATCAATGTTTACATTAAAAATGCTGAAGAGGACTTTCAACATGATTATTCAAAAATAACAGAAATGTCTATTCAATACATCTCCAAAAGATTAGAAGAAGTAAAACAAAAATTCGAACAAAACTTAGAAATTGATCCAGATACAGAGATTTTCTACTTCAAGCATATCAAATGTCACTTACTTGCACTAATACAATATTATTCATTAGTACAGAAAATAGAACTCGACAAACCTCCAATAAAAAAGAAAGGTGTTAAAAAATATTATCTGAAGACCCTATTCAAAATAAAGAAAAAACTCTCTCACAATAAGTTTTTTTATAATTACTTTAAATCCAACTCCTCGCAATTCGATGATCATTCTTTCGTAGATCAGCTCACGATTTATTTATCCCAATTACAAATTATTTGCTCGAAATTGATAAAAACAAAAATACGCCGACCGTCCATGTATTTGCCCAGATGGAAGCTTATGAAATGCTTAGACATTATCTGAAGAAAAAAATCAAAAATATTGGCACTAAGGAGATATTAACACCAAAAAGCAATAAGTTATTAAAATGGACCACCTCAAAAATTGATCTTATAGAATCAATCTATGCGCTGCATGCAGCCGGAGTATTCAATAATGGCAAAGCCGACTTAAAAGATATTGCCGAATACTTTCAAGAAATATTTGATATCGACCTGGGGCAGTACAACAGAGTCTTTTATGATATAAGGTCAAGGAAAAATAACAAAACCAAGTTTGTCGATAGCCTTAAGGACGCATTGAGTAAAAGAATTAAAGATACTGACAATGAGTTGTTTCCATAATTATTTATCCCAAGGTGTTACCAACTTGGGATAAATTCATTTTTATATTTAACAAATTTGCTATTCATCAAATAACCAAATAATTATGGCAATAGAAATCCTTACGCGAGAAGATCTCGCAACTTTCAAAGCAGAATTGTTAAATGACTTACGGAATCTTTTATCTGGAAAACTTTCCACGCAGAAAAAATGGATCAAAACAAAAGATGTCGTTAAAATGCTTCAGATCTCTCCAGGTACCTTACAAAACTACAGGATTAATGGAACGATCAATTACTCCAAAATTGGCAATACCATCTATTATTCGCTAGAAGATATCCAATTGCTATTGAACAATAGTTCAACCAAACCAAAATCATAATTCCACTTAAGCACGTTACAAAATGAATTACATTAAGCAACTTACCTATTTTTTTAATAAGCTACCGCCGACACAGGCCTCACTCCTACCCACTCGAGTCTCTTCATGCTTTATTCCAACTATGGAACCAAGCCAGATTTACTAAGAGTATCCAAATTGTTAGAGACGAAGCCATGCGCTTGAGCAAGATCAACTCCAAAGCCACCTATCACAAAGCCATGGCCTACCTGCACAAAAACGGATACATCGATTATCAACCTTCTTACAATCCTTTTAAAGGTAGCGCCATTAGTTTTTTTCCTGATCGCATCGATACAACAGATACAAGAAACGAACCTGTTCAAAATCTGTCCACAAGAACAATAAACGAGCCTTATAATAAACAGTATAGTAATCATATTATTAATAATAATATGATTACTCAATCGCGCGATAAAAAAATGAGCGAGATGAAAAAAAATCTAGTCAGGTTGTTACAGTACTGTCCAAGTCCAAAAAAGAAAAAGATTCCGGTCAAAAAGAAAAAGGTGTTCCTTCGCAACGACTACATGTCGAGGAGTTCTTCATTTCACAAAAATCAACACTTATCGAAGCAAATAGATTCATCAATCATTACACAGCCAATGGTTGGCTCGTTGGGGGCAAAAGTCCGATGAAAGATTGGAAAGCATCAGCAAAAAATTGGATTTCAAACAGTATTAACTTTAATCATCATGCTAACAATACAAAATCAAACCGTTCACAACAACTCAGTACCACCACAAACAAAAACTATTTCGAACCATTATGATTATAACAAGGTATTCCAATTTTTAGAAAACAAAGGCCAGGAATTATATGTCCAAAATTCATTTGCATGAAAAAGACATACCCATTATTTACAAACTAGCAGCCTACTTTCTCAAGGATGAAGCAATATGTCAAGCACACGATATTGATTTACAAAAAGGAATTATGTTGACTGGTCCAATTGGTTGTGGAAAAACGTCATTTATGACTATTTTGAAATACCTTCCCCAACAACAAGACAGGTATATGATGAAGAGTGCAAGAGATATTACTTTCGAGTTCATTCAAGAGGGCTATGATATCATACATCGCTACAGCAGAGGAAAGCTTTATAGTACGGAGTTCCGCAACTATTGTTTTGACGATCTTGGTACCGAAAAAAACATGAAGCACTTCGGCAACGAGTGCAATGTCCTGGCCGAGATCTTGCTCTCCAGGTACGATCTCTTTGTCGCCGGAAAACTAAAGACACACATCACCACTAACCTTTCCGCCACCGAACTCGAAGAAGCATACGGTAACCGGCTACGATCACGGCTACGGGAAATGGTCAATCTTATTGGCTTTGACATGGGCGTGCAGGACAAAAGAAAATAGAAAAGTCGTTGGTGTACGCCAACGACTTTTTGTTATTCACCGCAAACTAACTTACTGCATTCGTCAAGAAAACGCTCACACCTTACTTCATATCGATAAGCATCATCCCAATCAATATAGGACAAACCCGCATAACGTACGTCCTTTACTATGTCGACAAATTCTTTAAAGAGTCCTTTTTCTTCCATGGTACTCCTAGAAAATATATCATTGGGAAAATGCCAAAAACTACAGCATAAACTATACAAGTGATTTAAATTATGTTGATAAGGCCTATATCCATAGAAAAACTCCAACAAACCTAAACAGGTCTGTTCCACAGCCTGATTAAATAAAGAAACCTTTACAACAACTTCCTCGCTACTATCTATTGCCTTACCACCATGAAAGAACCCTAGTGCATTATTTTTTCGACCATACCATTTAGATCTTGCTGTTTCGACCTCTGTACTTACGCGAGTTCCATTGTTTTCATGGAATGACCAACTCACATTTAAACAATCAGAGACAGGTAGTTTATAATGAAGAACTTTGTGAAAGAATATATTGTTTTCATCTAGCTTTTTCTGAATCTGGTCTACTTTATGAGATAATAATAAAACAGATAAATCAGCATCTTCATTTAATATGGCTTGCGCGTTGCTAACTCGCTCTCTAATATCTTCACGGCTCACAATTAAAAAATCGAAATAATATTTTCCATTATTGCTATTTTCGCAGACACTTTCCATTTCAAATCGTTGAGCTCTGTATCCAAACAAATAGACAGAAATATCATCCGGCAAAAGACTTTTAAGTTTCTCAACTAATGAAGCTATCTTACCATCTAAGTTTGATTTGGGCACATCAACTGGCTCACAATTTATATCAATATTTTCATCTGCAACTTTACAATCAATTGTAACGCTCTTCTCAAATGATGAAATAACAGTGTCATAAATATTTGAAGCATTTGAATGAAGCTGATTCATCTTAATTTCCAGAAGATTCAAGGTTTCAAGTTTAACATTAAAATTATCTTCATAACGCGTTGCTCGATAGATGTCCTCCAAGACATTCAATAGATATTGATCCGTATTATTTTCATCATCAAATATTGAATCATACATCGTTGTGATCTCTTGCAGAAAATGATGATGACCCCTTATGGAATGCTTGATACGCTCCTTTGCAGAAAGCACAATCCCAAGATATCGATAAGTCAATTCTATTGCTTGGTGTATCATAAACGCAGCCATTGAATATTGCTCTTTTTCTTTATAAAAGAAATACCCTTCCTTAAACTCATCAACTTTTTGAAGCTCTTTGTTACGTAATGCATAAACTTTCTTTAAAAATTTATCCAAACTAAATGTTTCAGGTATTAATACAAATTCAGAGTCTTCTTTCTTAAATATTAGCCTTTCAGGCACACACGAAGTAAATAGAAAAAGGTTACCATTTAGGATTTTATCTTTAGCCTGAAATGCTATGTAACATGAGATTCGATAATCAGGATAATCTCTTATGGCATTAGTTATTCTAGGTACCAGCTCGCCTAATGTCTTCAAATACTTATTCGAAACCAGGATAACGATTTTGTGTGAACCTAATTTTGGATCATTTAAATTAAGATATATTTGTTCGATATCGAATTTCATGGTCAGAACCACAATAATATCTTTCAAGTCTGAATTGGATTTTATTTTTTCCATAATAGCAGTGTTTTTTAGGAAGATTGAATTTTGTCCCCCTAACATTAAGCCCCTTTTTATTAAATTATCCACTACATTAGCCCATTATGATGTAGTATTTTTTTTCCTAAAACAATTTATATGGTCTATGCTTCATCAAACCTACTAATTCAGATAAACAAAATAATAAATGTGTTATTTGTCGATAATAATCATCTCGAAAGTATTCATTTCCTAAGATTTCTAATTTCCATTCTTCCAACTCATTTCTCCATTCAACTAAAGATTTTGCTTCTAATAATTCTTGTAAATAGGATACTGGGTTGATTAATCTATCTTTCGGTATATATTTCACCTCATCTAATAATTCTCGAGGAATATCCCATTTTTTGTTTTTCTGCTTTGTTTTCAATTTTTCGTAATGAAGCCAAAAACCTTCAAGAAAGAACATTAACTCATCAAAATAGTGCAAAATATTACCAGGATTATATACTTCCTTCTCATGTAAAAGCAATTGAGCAACCTTATTAAGGTAATTTATAGTTGGTTTGTACTCGAATTCTTTCTTTTCTTCCGACACTATTTCTGTAAAACTTCTCTGTAAGCAAACTGATTTGTATTAGAATCACTTGCATTGCACTCATATGCTTGCAACCTCTTTGTGTCATTAAGAGTCAATTCCAATCCTCTCTCTAGTTGATAAACTAAAAATAATGACGAGATAAGTTTGCTACCAACCGCATATAAATCATATGTTGTTTCTTTAATATATACAGTGTACCTATGACAAGTAGGATGAAAACCATCATACAGCAAATTGCTTAAGTCAAATTTTAAGCTGGCAAGTCCCCGATAGTAATTATCGATATTTAGATTTTTGTACGCATCTTGAATAATACTAGTCGAAGATTTTTTTGATTTATCTATAGTGTCAGGATTTTTATAATCCTTTTCATTAGCCTCAAAATCCAAATAATTGGGCCTAATTTTAGAAATTAATAAACTAGCCTCGAAAATCCGTACTAACTGTATATATTTCAGATAAAGCACTTTTGGAGAACTATAGGTAGTCCAATATCCCTTTCTATGTCCATGCGTAATTAATTCCCATAGGTCATCTACAATTGGTTCACAAGTTGAGTCTTTTTTAAATACCTTTTCCAAGACTAAAAATGGATTTAAAATTTCCTCTCTTGATAAGTAAGAAGTTCGGTCACTAAATGAGTCTATTCTAATCATAGCACAGTTAATAATTAATAGGTCTATATTCTAAAAGATCAGCTATTTCAATCAAACGAAAAAGAAAGTCTTGAATATCTTTGTGTTCATCCTCATTATGCCAATTATTATCTAAAATTGCTAATCGCCACTCCTCGATATCTTTACGCCGATTAGATAAATCTTTTTTTGCGAACTCCTCTGATAAGAATTTAAAGGGGTTTTTTAATGCTTGTTTAGGAAGATACCTTATCTGATTTCTAGTTTTTTCGGTATTTTCCATTTTACAGAGCCTACATTTCCAGATTCTATTATGTAGTAGTCCCATAAGATTTCCATAACAAATTGCAATTCTTCCAGGTAGTATAATACATTTGCAGGATTACCATTACTCTTCCAGAAGAAATGAGAACAAGATGTATTCTTTAAGAATTCTATAATAGAAAGGAATTGCTTTTTATCGAAGGCTTCAAAAATATTCTCCACACTGTCGTAATAATTGAACTGAGTGATGTTATGATCTAATGCGAACTTTGTAAACCCTTCCAACTTCACCGTATCATTTTTTGATATTATTTTCCCCTTTTCAGCTTGATAGATTGCATAAAGAGATAAAATTAATTCATTAATTTCTTGAAAGCTTGAATAGGCAGACTCTTTTAATATATCTTCAAAGTCTAAACTTGTTGGCATTAAACCATGGTAAAAAGTGTTATACAAATCAAAAGGTAAATCAAATCTATTATGTTGCAAATAAGAATTGTTGAGGGTTTCATAGGCTTTTATCAAGCTCCCCCCATGTAGATTTGTGTCGCATTCTTGACCAGGTATATAACCTGTTTTAACAGTTTCACCTATTGTTAGATAAGATGGACATATCCGAGAGATTATCCATCCCGTATCTAGAAGGCGCGCTAATTTTAGGAAATTTTCATACAGAACTCTAGGAGATTCATGAGTCATCCAATAGTTCGGTCTAAAAGCCATCGTCCAAAAATCCCAACACTCATCTATAGTTGTTTCTGGATTTGGCTGGCTTTCAAAAATACTTTTCAAAACGCCGAATGGGTCCTTAATTTCTTCTATCCTTAAAAAACAAGGGGTATAATCTGTAAAAGTTGCTCTAAACATAGCCTTATAATTTTGGTATACACAAAGAACCTAACAATCATCCACGTACCGAACCAAAACCACTTGTATCTCACCAAACTTAATTGTAAAAAACAAGCTGAAATTTGTAAATTACCTAAACATACAATTACAGTTTAACAAATGGAAGAATATTATTAACTTTGAGTATGAGTAAGGAAAACAAGATTGGACCAAAAATCAGCCGCTTACGTGAATTGCGCGGTATGAAGCAAGAAGCTTTAGCTTCCGCACTTGGAGTAAGTCAGCAGACCGTTTCCAATATGGAGCGAAGCGTCGAGATAGAAGAAGACTTGTTAGCCCAAGTAGCCCAAATACTTGGTGTTACTCCTGAAGCAATTCAGAATTTTAGTGAAGAAGCTGTGTTTAATTTTTTTAATAGCTTTCATGATAGTAGTTCAAATAATGGCGCCATTTATGCTCCTGGATGCAATTTCAACCCATTAGACAAACTCATCGAATCTCACGAAGAAAACAAAAAACTTTACGAACGCCTCCTCGAAGCCGAAAAATCTAAAGTAGAATATTTAGAAAGGTTATTAAAAAAAGATAATTAAACCATTGCGTTTTTTTCTATTGTGCCCTTGGAGTTTGAATAATTTAAATATTTATTGAATAACAGTGTTTAATCGGCGGTACTACTTATCGTCGAGTTATTTATTAGTATTCTAATGCATGACATCCCTTAAATAGGACCGAAAGTAATGTATTAATACTTAGGTTTTCTTGAAAAAATAAAGGATGTATCTTTTCGTATGATATTTAAATATCTTAATTAGTGACTGGTTTTCTATTATTTTTCTTTAGTACATCATTACCATATACTGTCAATGCAAATTTTTTATCAACAAACCTTACATCATAATAAAAGTCATCAAAAATATCTTTAGCTATATAAATATCTAAAACAATATTATCCTTAGTGTATAGGTGCTTAATACCTCTGTCAAACTCGTAAGTGTTTAAATATTCAAAAGAGTTATCCGTCAATTGCTTTTTAAAAGCTAAATAATCTTTTTCATACTTTATACAATATTCTGTATATATGACTTCATTTTTACCATTTAAAATTCTTTTGATAGCATTACCTCCTATTGGATAAGTTCCAAAATAAAAACTATATTCTTTACCATATTCTTTATTTCGAACGTCTTTCATTCTATACCCCTTACCTAAAAGGAAATCTTCAGTTTCAACAATATTACTATTATGTACTCGAAGTATTTCTTTAATTGTACTTATTTGAGAAAAAGAATTAAAGGATATAAATGAGATTAGAAATGTTAATAATACTTTCATGTTTTTTGATTTGATTTTCAAATTTATATAAAGGTGATTCAAAGACGTATTTGAAACCTAATAGAACTGCAATAATGCGTTACATTTCTTGAAATTTATCTCTTACTTTTAATGACACTGAGTGTCTGAAATAGTAACATATAAAAAAACAAAACTTCTACCTATTATTTGGCCTTTTCATTTAATCGGCAATTTATCGGCAAAAACACCAATATATCGGCAATTTATCGGCAACACTACTACCTGAACACATACTTAGCAGATTTACGATCCCCATTTTTATTCAACAAGCCTTTCTCAACCAGTTCAACCAGATCGTATCTAGCTGTACGTTCAGAAATACCAAACCTCCTCACATAATCAGCACTAAGAATTTCACCTTGTGATTTAAAATGAAGTAAAGCATCCAACTGTCTATCATTCAAACCAAATCCAGTCAACATTTCTTTATGATAAATATCCTTTTTAAACTCTACCCAAAAATCTGATCCCTCGACAAGATAACTAGGTTCTGGAAGCCCTCCAGCACTACACAACTCCGTCATCTTGCTAATGCCACGTCCCCAGGACTCCACGTATCCACTACGGAAAAACGCATTCGCTATATCCGGATTATACGGCCTTGAAGAATGGCTCTTTAATAAATTACTGACCGTCCAGTTTTCCGGAAGATGGCCCTCATTCCATATCATAAGCTTATCAGGATACACACGAATCTGAATCGGTGTTGAACCAGAATAATCTTTATGAGCTATGGCGTTAAGCAGAGCCTCTCGAACAGCCTCCTTCGGGTATTCATACGTTTCATTACGATGGATTCCATCATAACTGATCATCGCCTTTATATATTTGGTAAACAATAGACTAATGGTCCCCTCAACTTGCTCAAATAAATTCCCATGGACCTCATCCTGAAAAATAAGGTCCGCTTCTCTCTCAAAATAACCAATCTTCACGTAAGCTCCAGTCACAAATTTCAGGATCCACATGAAAAAGTAAAATAGCAGCACGTTTTAAATAACCATTCTCAATCAACTTCAAGTTTTCAAGCAAATGCTCATCATCATCCGTCAAAGTGTCTTCAGACAAGCGTTTATTTTTAAAACCGCGATTACGAAAAAACACAAGAGTATCCTTCTTCAGGTCACCGACAGCAACTCGAGGCACCGCTGCACCATCCCATCGAACCCCTTTCTTCTGCAGTAGAAATTTATCTAATGTAGCACCTTTCATCTCCTGCTTAGTACTACCACTTCTATAATGATATTGCCCTTTATAATTTACAGCATTAGGATAAGGCTCCACAATAATTTCTAAGTAATCCCCTTCCCTAGTTTCATGCAGATTAACATCAACCAAAATCCCCAATACATCACGTACCTTGTTCGGAATATCTTCCAATAACTTTTTAGCGTCAGCTACACCAACAATCTTTCCCTCATCATCTTTACCGATGAAAATAGTACCACCATTAGCATTTGCAAAGCCGCATATCCATTTTAAGTATTCGTCCCGCCAGCTCTGTTTATATTCCGTATTTTGAGATTCCGCCATAATTAATTTTAGCTACTTTTCAATATTACTAAAAATCATAAAGTAAAAATAAGTCCTAAATTTCCAAATATTAATCGTGCTTATTTTCTTCCAAATATTTTTTCAAATCATAGATATATTTGCAATATGGAATAAAAACCCTAAGATTTGCAAATAAGCTATCTTTAGATATTTGCTTACCTGTCGGGTGTCCCGCATCATTTCTGTTATTCCGAATCATTTGATAAATTCCTGTAAATGTATTATCAAAATTCTCTTTAAGGTCATACGGATAAGTAGAAAACCCATGCTTAATTGACTTTTGGAATTCATCAAATTGTGTCTTAATGAACCTACCTTCTATCTTTTTTCGAAATATATTTGATTTTTCATTCTCTCTAAAAGTATTTGCATAACTATCAATAATAAGCAGAATTGCTCTTTCAGATGCACATCCCAATGTTATTGTTGAGGACAATAACTGATTAATATTATATGTGTTTATACTTTCTAAAAGATATGTCTCAATAATAGTGTCCAACTCAGGTAGTGTATTCTTTAAAGCCTTCAAATAGCCTGAAGAATCATGCGGTATTACACCTGAAGATTCTATCGCCTTCTTTCCGTATTCAGTTAAACTTAAGTGAGGCCAACTTGAATTATTGTAATCACCGATTGTAATTACTCTTTGAATAATAAAATCCCAAATAATTTCTCTAACAATATTTTCGTCTCTAATGCTTAGGTTAAAATTTACACCTTGAAATCCTACAGGGTTTGGATCCTTAACGGCCTTCTTATCAATCAAAAGTTTGGCTAAGTTAGCGCAGAAATTTTTAAATTCAAATGAAGCTCCAGATTTCCTTAGATTTTCAATAACGTAATGTCTTATTTCCTCAAAGGGGAGATCTATCTTTTCTATTTCAGCCATATTCGTGATTATTAGTAAATATATCAAAATAGTCAAAAAATATTAAATCATTTTGTAAAACTATGTACAAATATTAATATGGTAATATACCACTTTACATACGCCCACAAAATAATAGGAGTTGCTGAAAATCAAATTACTTCTTTGTCTTCAGCAAAATCTGTGAGGTTAACACCAAAATAGGTAGCTCAATCAGTGGTCCAATAATTAGTGATAATGCTATCAAAGGTTCGTATGCGAACGCTGTGACAGCAATGGCTAAAGATATAGGAGAGTTTCTTGCCATTGTAGTCAATGTCAAACTTACGCCGTCTGCATAACTGAAATTCAGAACTCGACTTACTAATTGACTAATAAAAAAGTAACTACAAAAAATATCAGAACAGGAATGAGCAATTTGTATATGACATCCGGATTATCCATTAAATCTTTACCTTCAGATGCAAACATAGCTACAACAGCTAATGCTAAAAACAGCACTTGCGATTTTTCAAAAAATGCAATAAGATTCACCCCTATTTTACTATTCTTACCAATACTCTTTTTAGCAATTAAAGCACACATAAACGGAACCACAAGCACTAAAAGAATACTTTCAACCAGCGAGCTCACTTCAACATTTCCCGATTTACCAAAAAATATCATAAGATAAACTGGCAATAATAGAACTTGTAAAACCAAATTTACAGGGAGAATAGACGTCGATAAAGGAACATTACCTTTAGCCGTTCCCGTAAACACCAAATACCAGTCCGTACATGGAGTTACCATAAGCATGACAAAACCAATCCATATAGGTAATTCATTAGATAAGAAAAGATATCCTAAACCATATGCAAAGATTGGTGTCCAGACAAAATTAAAAATGATATTGCTAAGTGAAAACTTAACATTAAGAAAAGAACTTTTCAACTCACTGATATTGATACTTAGGAACAGACCAAAAAGCATCACCATAAGCAATGGTACTATGAACTTTGCCGAATAATCAGCCACTAATACAATATGCCCTAATAAAAGTCCTGCAATTACTGCTAGCAGGATTACTCCAGTTTGATACTTATTAATTTTATCCATTATATATATTTTCGAATTTGGATCCTACGATGATTAATTATTTTTAGCTTTTTGGATTCTACGATTAAAAAATAAAATTATAGCAAATACTAGAACATGTGCAAATAGAGATTGTACATTTGGATTAATACCCAATAGATCAATTGGAGGTAAATTATCAATCGGCGTTACCGGAATATAACCAGTTTCCTAAAATGCCTAAACACCTTTACCAAATAGCAACACTGCTAATACTTCCATCATGTAAGTCGTCAATTTAAAAAATTTGCCTATTGGTAGTTTTTCATAAACTTCAGAAATACAAAAGTAATCACAGCAATATTTACAATCAAAGTCAATAAAGCTCAATTAATAGTAGGTCCAGCAACATCAGGGCATTCTAAATGACTAGCAAATATATAAAAACTTCACCTTAATGAACCAATAATTAGGAAAACGCATTATTGTTATATTAACATTACAATTCAACTTCTGCATCTTGTTAAGTAGTTCATAATTTTATATAAATTGCTACTGTATACCTTGCTAGATCTTCCACAGCAAGAAATACTCTATCAAAATAACCATAACAACTCAAATGATCTAATATGATCAAGTTTTTTAATATATTTACACTATGAAATTTTTGGCTTTCATTTTAGCGCTAATTGTTCTTGGACTTTCATCCGGCACTTGCTATATGGAAGACAATTGTTATAATGAACTTACCAAAGACCAGAGTGACAACCAACATGACGACCAATGTAGTAGCGACTGTTGTTCACCATTTATGACTTGCAAAACCTGTGTCGGTTTCGTCATTACAGATCTCGTATTTTCATCTGAAAAGGATTTTATCATTCATAAAACGATTTATAATATTGTACTTGAATCCGAAATAATCCATTCCTGTGCAAAAATTTGGAACCCACCCAAATTACATTTAGTCTAAAATATACGAGGTTTATTTTTAAGACGTGCGACTAGCAGGTCATTATTACTTATTAAAGCATCATTATAATTGTGAAAAAAATACTTTTCATGTCAATTTTATTGACAATGAGCTTATACTCATATGCTCAAAATTCATATAAAGCAGTTATTAAAAACGGCGAAAACAATTCAGTGTTACAAGGAGTAACAGTAAATATTGCAGGAAATAACATTAATGGAAAATCAGATGAAAAAGGTATCATCCAACTGAATAATATTCCAAACGGAAAACAAGTTATAATATTCACGATGGTCGGGTTCAAAACTAAATCAGATACCACCGATTTCCCTTTATCTGACAATAAACAAATTGAAATACTTTTAGAGGAGCATTCCGAAGAACTAGAAGAAGTTACAATTTCGTCAACTAGAAGTACACGTTCGATTCAAAATATCCCAACTAGAATTGAGTTTATCGGAGGAGAAGAATTAGATGAAAAAGGAAACATGAAACCAGGTGACATCCGTATGTTACTAAGCGAAAGTACAGGTATTTATGTTCAGACAACTTCACCTACAAGTGCAAACGCCAGTATACGTATTCAAGGTTTAGATGGTCGATACACACAAATACTTAAAGACGGTTTTCCTATATACTCTGGAGCATCTAGTGGACTTGGTTTATTGCAGATACCTCCTCTTGACCTAAAACAAGTTGAAGTCATCAAAGGATCGAGCTCAACGCTGTATGGAGGAGGAGCTATAGCAGGTTTAGTAAATTTAATTTCGAAAACACCGACCTTCGAAAAGGACTTAAGATTCCACATCAACGGGACATCCGCAAAAGGACTTGATATAAATGGTTTTTATGGAAAAAGAACCGAAAAATTGGGAACAACGATATTTGCTTCTCATAATCGTAATAATGCTTACGACCCTGCCAAAATCGGATTGTCGGCAATCCCAAAATTTGAACGCTATATTTTCAATCCAAAATTATTCGTTTACCTTAACGACGACACCAAAATGAATGTCGGCATTAACTCGACAATAGAAAATCGAATAGGTGGAGATTTGAGCTATATTAAGAACAAAAAAGAAAACTCCAGCAAATACTTTGAAGAAAATAAGACACAACGTTACTCCTCTCAATTGACACTAGATCATCAAATTGATGAAAACCAATCAGTACAAATTAAAAACAGTGTAAGCTATTTTAATAGAAAGACATCTATACCTAGTTATATTTTCGAAGGTGTCCAAATAGCATCGTTCACAGAAGCGAGCTATGCAGTAAATAGCGAAAAATCAGACTGGGTAACGGGTCTAAACATATGGACTGATAACTTCAACGAGAAACCTCACACCAGTTTTGAGGAAAGAGACTACAATCAAACTACCGTAGGAGCATTTATTCAAAACAACTGGAAAACAACAAATTGGCTCCAACTGGAAACTGGATTTAGAACAGATTATGTTAAAGATTACGGCGCCGTATTTTTACCAAGAGTATCAGCATTATTTTCGATCTCTCAGGGGTTGACCTCAAGAGTTGGAGGTGGATTCGGATACAAAACCCGACAATCTTCACTGAAGATAGTGAACGTATGCAATATAGAAATATCTTGGCTATTGACAAGAACACAAATAAGCTAGAAAGAAGCTACGGTGGAAATGCAGATATAAATTACAAGTCAAATCTTGGTGATGACTGGTCCATAAGTATAAACCAATTATTCTTCTACACATACCTAAAAAACCCATTACTGCTTGAAAATTCTTCTCAAGATTTATATAAATTCATTAATTCTTCAGGTAACTTAAACACAAAAGGTATAGAAACGAACGTAAAACTCAGCTATGATGATTTACATCTGTTTTTAGGTTATACCTTTACCAATGCTAAATTAAATCAGAATAATACATCCAAGGAGAACCCCTTAACGCCAAAACATCGCATTAATTCAGTTCTAATGTATGAAGTAGAAGATAAATGGAAACTTGGTCTAGAAGCTTATTACTTCGGAACTCAAACATTAAATGATGGTTCGAAAGGTAAAGACTATGTTACCTGTGGTTTCATGGCTGAAAAATTGTGGGAAAGGTTTTCTATTTATATAAATTTCGAAAACTACCTAGATACAAGACAAACAAGATTTGACACCATTTACACAGGCACCATTACCAATCCCGTATTTAAAGACATTTACGCCCCACTTGATGGATTTGTAATCAACAGCGGGATAAAATTCAAATTATAAAAATGAAGAAAACAAGCTATAAAATTTCAAAGATGGATTGCCCTAGCGAAGAGCAAATGATTCGTATGAAATTAGAAAACATCAATAACATTAAGGAATTGGATTTTGATATACCCAACAGAAGTCTATATGTTTATCATGAAGGTGATTCCCTACCAATTTTATCAGCCTTAGACGACCTTAATCTAAATACTAAACAAATAATATCAGAAGAAATTACAGATTATAAAGAAAAAGATGAGTCACAAAACCAGAGCAAATTGCTATGGACCGTCTTAATAATAAATTTTCTATTCTTCGGGCTAGAATGGTTTTTGGATTTTTTTCTAAATCAATGGGACTAGTGGCAGACAGCTTAGATATGCTAGCAGATAGTATAGTTTACGGATTAGCCCTTTTCGCTGTTGGCGGATCTATGATTAGGAAAAAAACATAGCAAAATCTGCAGGATATTTTCAAATATTACTGGCTGTCATAGGATTTGTTGAAGTAATACGAAGATTCATGGGGTTTGAAGAAATTCCAAATTTCAACACTATGATCATTATATCTGGATTTGCACTGGTCGCAAATATGTTCTGTTTATATTTACTGCAAAAAAATAAAAGTAAAGAAGCCCATATGCAGGCAAGCATGATCTTCACATCCAACGATGTAATAATAAATGCTAGCGTTATTGTCGCAGGATTACTGGTTAAATGGTTGGATTCAACCTATCCAGATTTAATTATTGGAGCTATTGTTTTTATAATTGTAGCCCAAGGAGCATTTCGAATTTTAAAAGTATCTAAATAAATTGTTTTGAGGAAAGCCGCTTCATTTCTGAAGCGCTTTCCTCACAAATGCATCGAGAGATGTATCTTTAATTTAAAACAATAATCTAAATTATTGAGATTATTATACATCTCTATTGATATCAGAATAATTCGGTAAAAAACTTCGTATACAAAAGCATCATTTTGTCATTTTGATTTCTTTTTTTTAAAAATATTTTAAAATCAAAAGATTAATCGTAATATTGCGATGTATTATATTTACAATAATGGGAGCTACAAAAACAATTCACTTTACCGATCAACAAAATCGGATAGCTAATATTGCAAAAGCACTTGGTCACCCTGCTCGAGTCGCTATCATAGAATATTTATTAAAAGTCAATACATGTATCTGCAGTGATATTGTAGACGAATTACCTTTGGCACAGTCAACCATTTCACAGCATTTAAAAGAGTTAAAAAATGCAGGTTTAATAAAAGGAAACATCGAAGGTACTTCAATTTGTTACTGTATTGACGAAAAAACATTCACAATATTAAAATCATATTTTGGTGACATCATACTCTCAGTTAATAATCAAAAATGTTGTTAAATAGATGGAATTTGCGTTTCTAATATCGACTACCTTACTGATGGCTTACGCGTTATTAGCTGTTTATGACGGGGTATTTCTGCACCTCTATAAATTTAGGCTCTATGATCAAAAAGAAAGCAGGTTTGAACATCTAACACATACTGTTAGAGCATTATTGTTTGTAGGAATATTATTAACTGTTTTTATCAATATAGAAAATAACAACCTTTTTTTATTAGGTCTTACCTTGGTACTTCTAGATATAATTACATTGTTAATAGATGCATATGTAGAGAAAGATAGTAGAGTATTTATGGGAGGCCTTCCAAGGTGGGAATATATTATACATCTGCTTGTCAATGGTTTTCATTTTGCTAGTATAACTTCCCTACTTATTATCAAGATTAAGTTTACAGATCTAGGAATATCGCTAAATAATAACTTGCATGTATTTAAAAACTTTGAATTTTTTAAACTGGTCGCAGTAAACCTATTACCAGGAGCAATTATCATCAGCATATTACACATCTTAGTCTATAATATAAAATTCAAAAAATATATTAACACATTAAAAATCAATTGTTGTTAAAATTTTTTACTCACAAATATCGTAATATAACGATTAATTTATACATAAATACTATGAAATTATCAGAAATCAAACAAATCCTTCCAACATTAGAAAATGTTGAGTTCCAATTAGAAGATGGAACATTTGTACCGGAACATTTCCACGTTACTGAAGTAGGTCAGATCAATAAAACTTTTATTGATTGTGGTGGGGTTACACGCACTGAAAACACAGTTAATTTCCAATTATGGAATGCAGATGATTATGAGCACCGATTAAAACCCGGCAAGCTTCTACATATCATTGAGTTATCAGAAACGAAACTTAATATCGGAGATCATGAGATTGAAGTGGAATACCAAAGCGGAACAATAGGAAAATTCGGTCTAGATTTCAATGGCAAGAATTTCGTTCTAACAAACAAAACTACAGCATGCCTAGCGCAAGATGCATGCGGTATTCCTAATCCATTAAAAGTAGTAGAATCAAATTCAAATACTTGCACTCCAGGCTCTGGCTGTTGCTAATTAAAACATTATTATGAATGCAAAACTAGTAAATACAATTTCGGATATACTAAAATTAGCAATCAATCAAGGGCGCAAATCTATTTTGCAACCCTTGGTTGATTATATCCAAGGTAAAGTTACAGCAGGCTCTGATATCAATATCAATTTTATCTGTACCCATAATTCAAGAAGAAGCCATTTATGTCAAGCCTGGGCCCAGATTGCCGCTGCGCACTACCAGATAACAAAGGTAAATTGTTATTCGGGAGGTACAGAAGAAACAGCAATGTTTCCTAAAATTGCAGAAACATTTCAAAATCAGGGAATCGAAGTCATTGCCATTTCAGATGGTTCAAATCCGATATATGCGATGAAGTATGATCAAAACGCATTGCCGATCATAGGTTTTTCAAAGAAATATGACGCACCTTTCAATCCACAGTCGAGCTTTGCGGCTATTATGACCTGTTCACAGGCAGATGGTGGTTGCCCTTTTATTGTTGGAGCAGAAAA